>NZ_MUFF01000027.1:0-78934 GCF_001996105.1 Salinivibrio sp. IB643 | reverse complement strand
GACTTATGGTTACCGTTCATTTTCGCAGGCTCAAGCGCATATACTGAAATATTTAATCGGGTATTACAGCCAACTTAGGCCACATCAGCATAATAGCGGTATGAGTCCGAACGTGGCAGAGGAAAAATACTGGATTAACTATAAACTGGTGGCCAGTTTTTCTTGACCACTACACAGTGACGATTGCCGTATTACTGCTTCTTCAACTCGCCGTGGCCATTGTTGCCCTGCAATCTGGCCCCTCTCTGGCTGTGCCGATATCTTTAGTGGCAGCACTGAGCTTTAATTTTCTTTTCACCGCCCCGCGCTTTTCTTTACAAATGAGCGACGTCACTGACGTCATTAATTTGGTGGTATTTATGTTGGTCGCTGGCGTGACAAGTTACATAGCACACTTTTACCGCCAACAACGTGATGAATTAGAGCAAACTCGATTAAGAAATAGCATCTTACTCTCCGTTTCACACGACTTACGTACCCCGTTAGCGACAATTATTGGTACCTTGACAACGTTGCAAGCGTATATGAATAAACTGTCGCATACAGAAAGAAATGAGCTACTCGATAGCGCGACGCAAGAAAGCCACCGCCTACATCACTACATAGAGAACTTGCTGCAAGCAACTAAATTGCAACACGGTAGCTTAGTGATCAATAAAAACGCTGAAAACATCATCGATGTTATAAATGTTTCTGTCTCTCGGTGTCATGAGCCTGAACGAGTAAAAATTACCAGCACTGAATCTCCTACTGTGCCGGTTAGCCGTGCACTAATAGAACAGGCCCTGTTTAATATTATTGATAACGCCTTAAGATATTCTCCGGCAAACACCATTGTGACTATCCATGTATATAGTCAATCAAACAATATATACATCGATATAAAAGATCAGGGTGAAGGGATCCCCCTAAAACATGCACATAAGATATTTGATCTTTTTTATACAACGCACGAGGATAAAAAAAGCGACAGTGGATCAGGGCTGGGGCTGGCGGTTGCTAATGGAGTTATACGGGCACATCAGGGCAGGATTGAGTTAGCACACTCAGAAATAGGCTGTTTAATGAGAATTCGTTTGCCTGTGGATGGTGGAGAGTAATGATGGCATACCGCGTATTATTGGTTGATGATGAAAAACAAATCCATACATTTGTACGAATATCACTGAATGCAGAAGGGTTTGATTATCTCGGTGCATATTCATTAGAGAGTGCATTAAGTGTTATTCAGCATCAGTCCCCCGATGTGATTGTGTTGGATTTAGGCTTACCCGACGGCGAAGGTATTTCTTTACTCAATCACATTCGAGAAAAAGGACATACAACACCGGTTATTATTCTCACCGCACGCGATCAGGAAGAAGAGAAAATTACGTTACTCGAAGCCGGTGCAAATGATTATATAAGCAAGCCATTTGGCGTGAAAGAGCTCATTGTAAGAATAAAAGTGCTCGTTAGAGATTTAATCGCGCCTTCAAAGAAAACCGAGGACCTCATTCAGTGTGGTGAGTTAAGTCTATCTTTGTCAAGCCATCAATTTTGGTATCACTCTCGTTTAGTCTCGTTAACGAAGAAAGAGTTTCATTTCATGAAAATACTGATGGAAGGAAACGGCTGTTTAGTAAAAAAAGATGACCTTCTCATCTCAATTTGGGGTGAGACACACAGGCAAGACAACCATTATCTGCGTGTTTTAGTCAGTCAGATAAGAAAAAAGATATGTGAGGACGCAAGTCAACACAACATAATAAAAACGGAACCTGGCATTGGTTATCGCCTTTGTGTTAACGAGGATGACCATGATTAACCCTAAAAGCACCGTTCGTTTATTATCGATGCCCATTCTATGGATGGGCATTGTCCAGTTTGTCTTTGGCCTGTTGTCGCTTTTTTTATTTAACGATCATATATCTAAACTTTTTTTGGCCCAGCCACCGCAATATTGTTTGTGTCGTTTTTGATCTCATTCTTCTTCAGAAGAGAAACACTAGATAATGTAGCATTTAGAGAAGCACTTATTTTCGCAACCTTGACTTGGGTTGTAACTGGTATTCTCGGTGCATTACCCATTTATTCAGTGACCGGCGTTAACTTTACTGATGCGGTGTTTGAATCTATCAGTGCATTAACCACAACAGGTGCTACGATTTTATCAGGCCTAGACGCAATGCCGCCTTCTTTTTTAATGTATCGTCAATTTCTACAATGGATGGGTGGGCTCGGTGTTGTTATTTTTGTTGTGGCGGTCTTGCCGATGCTCAATGTCGGCGGAATGCGTCTCCTTAAAGCAGAAACACCTGGCCCAATAAAAGACGACAAGCTTTCTCCTCGGATAACAAAAACCGCCCATTATCTATGGGGAGTCTATTTATCTATTACGGCATTATGCGCTCTTTCTTATTACGTCTCAGGCATGTCTCTCTTTGACGCCATAGGCCACAGCTTTACAACCGTCTCTACCGGTGGCTTTTCAACGCATGATGCTAGCATGTGGTATTTTGAAAGCCATAGCATTTTAATGATTGCGAATGTTTTTATGCTGTTAGGGGCTATCAACTTTGGTTTGCATTTTCGTGTTTTTCAGCGCGGTGCAAAAGGCGTGAAGTTATACATTCAAGACGAAGAAGCCAGAATATTCGTACTCATTGTTCTTTTTTTGGGGAGTGTGTTAGGCCTCTATCTCTATAAAACCGAAACTTACCCATCATTGGCATCCTCGGTAAGCTTTGCACTTTTCCATGTCGTGTCTTTTATTACCAGTACTGGTTACGGCGCTGCTGATTTAGGTGCGTGGCCGGCCGCAACTGCATTGTTTTTAGTTTTCTGTGCTTATCTTGGCGGCTGCTCTGGCTCAACAGCAGGTGGTAATAAAATCATTCGAGATATCATCACATTTAAAGTGATACGTCGTGAAATCCAACAGCTTTCACATCCGCGTGCAGTGAWCCCAATTCGATACCAAAATAAGGCCGTGTCATCTGATGTTACCAATGCCATTATGGCGTTTATGTCATTGGTAGTATTAACCACGGTTGTGTTTACGATTTTAATGATGATGACTGGGCTTGATTTTTGGACATCGTTCACTGCTGTTGTCGCTTGTATTAATGTATTAGGCCCTGGTTTTGGTGATGTAGGTAGCAATTTCCAGCCTGTAAGTGATATTGGGATATGGTTGCTTAATTTGGCAATGATTCTTGGTCGGCTAGAGTACTTTACGGTTCTAGCTATGTTATTACCCCATTTTTGGAAAATATAATAAGGTTATCATGCTATGGCACATTTTACTGTCATTGGGTTAGGTCGTTTTGGTATCGCAGCGAGCCTAGAGCTTATTCACCTTGGTCATACCGTTACCGGGGTCGATAAAGATTCTAAAATGGTTGAGCAATATGTGGAAGATTTGACCCAAGCGGTTATTTGTGACTCCACAGACGAAAATGCACTACGCGAACTTGATTTAGCAAACAGTGATGCTGTGCTTGTCGCGATTGGAGAAGATATGCAATCCAGTCTCTTGTGTACGCTTGCGTTAAAGAACCTAGGTGTCAAAGATATTTGGGTTAAAGCCAGTACCAAAGCGCACCATACGATTGTCTCTAAACTAGGCGTGTCTCGTATTATTCATCCTGAAGAAGAAATGGGCATACGTGTTGCCCAGTCTTTAAACTATCCAATGGTTAATAATTATCTTGCCATTGGTCATGGCTTGTACGTTGTAGAAATTGAGATAAAACCCAAACTTCATGATAGGACAATTGCACATGCACTTGGCGATGCGCGGACGAGCATCACGCCATTGCTGGTTAAGCGCGGTCAAGAGGTAATCACGGGGTTAGATACAGGCTTTGAATTGCGTAAAGGCGATCAATTACTTTTGTGTGGAACCCGAGCCGAACTGAAATATATTGCCCCGAGGTTAGTGTGACATGGTGTTATGGCATCCCTCTATTAGCCCCGTAGAGCGTAAACCGAAAGCGGGTAAGAAACTGTTAGGTGCACCACCGCTGATTCTAAGTGGTAGCTTTGCATTGTTGATTCTATTAGGAACATGTCTTTTAAAATTACCTTTCGCAACGACTGCGCCTATCTCTTGGATTCAAAGCCTATTTACAGCAACCTCAGCAGTGACAGTGACTGGGCTTGTTGTTGTTGATACAGGTACCCAATTCACCATGTTTGGCCAAACGGTGATTGCATTGCTTATCCAGTGTGGTGGGCTGGGTTTAATGACCTTTGCCATTGTGACGTTAATTGCGCTGGGCGGACGAATTGGCTTCTTACAGCGAACCGTCGCGCGTGAGGCGTTCAATCAGACAGACGCATCAACACTTACTTCGACAGCTAAGTCGGTACTTGTTTTCGCGCTACTGGTTGAAGTGATTGGGATGGCAATACTCACACTGCGCTGGCAGGGCGAGCTAGGTTGGAGTGACAGCTTATTCCACGGCTTTTTTTACACCATCAGTGCATTTAATAATGCAGGGTTTGCCCTCAGCGCCGATAGCCTAATGCCATATGTCGATGATATTACAGTCAATCTGACCATTACTGCGCTCTTTATTATCGGGGGCTTAGGCTTTACCGTATGGATCGACTTGCGGCGTCATCGGCGTTGGTCAAAGCTCACGGTGTACAGCAAAATGATGATTATAGGGACATGTTTAATTAATGGTGTAGCGTTAATTGCCATTTACCTCATTGAATACGACAACCCCAATACACTGGCTCCCTTGAGTGAATCTGGAAAATGGCTTGCTTCGTGGTTTCAAGCAGTAACACCGCGTACCGCTGGCTTTAATACATTGGCTATTGATCAGCTCGAGGATGCAACCACCGCCATTATCTTGGTGCTAATGTTTATTGGAGGAGGATCGCTAAGTACCGCTAGTGGCATAAAAGTCGTCACCTTTATGGTACTTGTTTTGGCAACATATGCATTTTTACGTCGTGATGAAGCGATTTACGTCTATAAACGTGAAATAGCCAGAGACACCGTCAGTAAAGCGTTAGCTCTGTCTCTTATCTCGATAGGGATGACTTGGTTCGCTATTTTTTGCTTGTTGTTGAGTGAAAGCGCAGAAATGGCGGATGTGGTGTTTGAAGCCGTGTCCGCATTAGGAACGGTAGGCCTTTCACGAGGGCTCACTGGGTCATTATCTGATGTAGGTGAGTTTATTATCATTTTTATGATGTTTGCTGGCCGACTGGGTCCGCTAACTTTGGCTTACTTTTTAGCCAGCCCAAGAAAGAAAAAGCTACGCTATGCCGAGACAAAGCTGGCGATAGGATAAGCGAGCGCTAGAATCATTAACGCGGTGCTGATGTGCCGCGTTGGTGGTCGTCAATACCAAAGAATTATTGGTTAAAACCCTTTACATCGTAAAAAAATGCTGTAGTGTGGCCAAAGCTCTAGATACGGAGCATCATAAGACATCAAGTCAAAGTCGAGACAGACCACGCTATTTCCCGCATAGACTCTCTGCAGTATTCCACTTTCGCTTTTTTCCTACATTGATAACCCGTTAAACGCCCTTTTGCTATCTCTCATTCGTGGGGATCACTGTATTAATGCTGATCGCTCACCCTAAAGAGGCCGACGCATTCATTCGGCCCATGATGGATAACCACTGAGGGCAGAGCAATAATCATTTAACTCATGGAGATAAAATATGGCCGCCACTAACGGCAGACTACGTCACTGGTATCATTTGCGCCGTGCGCAAACACAACCACAAACACCATCAACCACATTTAAATCAGTAAGGAATGCCATTGATAGTTAATTTTGCTCTTCCCAACCTTGCCAACTGGCAGGTCGTGATCCATCAGTTTAACGGGGATATTATCCTCAAGCATTTGCTTCATCGTCTTCCTGTTTTGTCTCAACCTACCCTGCGTTTTGACCCCTGCACCCAAGAAGGCGCGATTTTTAGTCAAGGTGAGTGCTTAGGCGCCTTTTCGATCGCAAGCTAATCTCCCCCCATTACACGTATCACGCATCCTCGTCACCATACGCCGAGCATTGCATTGAGGCCGCCTTTCCGTTCATTGAACGAAGCTGGTAAAGTGTCTTACTATCAATAAGACAACAAAGGCAGCCTCACACGTGAAAATCATCTCTTTTAATATCAACGGTATTCGAGCGCGTTTACATCAACTGCAAGCCTTAATTGAAAAACACCAGCCTGACGTGATCGGGTTGCAAGAAACTAAAGTGCACGATGATGCCTTTCCACTCGCCGATGTCGAAGCCATGGGCTATGAAGTACACTTTCATGGCCAAAAAGCGCACTATGGTGTGGCGATGCTATGCAAAAAGTCGCCAATCAGCGTACAAAAAGGGTTTCCAACCGATGATGAAGACGCCCAACGCCGTATGATTATGGCCACGTTTGAAGGCGAAAATGGCCAACCTGTCACCGTTCTCAATGGTTACTTTCCCCAAGGGGAAAACCGTAGCCACGAAACCAAGTTTCCTGCCAAGCGTAAATTCTACCAAGATTTGATGACCTATTTAGAGGGTCGTGATCCCAGCGAACACCTGGTGGTCATGGGCGATATCAACATCAGCCCTAAAGACGACGATATTGGTATTGGCGATCACAATGCCAAGCGCTGGCTACGCACCGGTAAGTGCTCTTTCTTACCTGAAGAGCGTGAGTGGTTAGAGACGTTGATGAATTGGGGCTTCGTGGATACCTTCCGCACCCTACATCCAGCGGTGAATGATCAGTTCTCGTGGTTTGACTACCGTTCGCGCGGTTTTGATGATAACCGTGGCTTACGCATTGATGTGGTGTTAGCCACTCAAGATCTTGCCAGCCGCTGTATTGATGCGGGGATTGATTACGAGCTGCGCGGCATTGAAAAACCCTCCGATCACGCGCCAATTTGGGCCACCTTTAAATAAGCCCTCGAATTGGCCGCGCAAGCGCGCTTAACAATGTCGCTTAAGATGCCGCTTAATATTATTACGCCACAGCATGGCCATGCTGTGGCGTTTGTCATTTTGCGATATGCCTATAACCGCTAGCTCAAGGGCCGCATATGACGTAAAAAGCGACGCTCTGCTAAGCGGAACATCCATAGGATGCTAAATGTCAGCGCCATATAGAACACACCCGCGGTCAAAAAAGATTCAAAGGGCGCATAATAACGCGAGTTCACAATCCGAGCCGCCCCAGTGAGATCAACAATGGTGATAATGCCGGCGACGGCCGAGCCGTGAAGCATAAATACCACTTCGTTACTGTATGCCGGTAAAGCACGGCGCATCGCACTGGGCAGAATGATCCGCGAAAAGGCTTTATACGGGCTCATACCATAAGCAATCGCCGCTTCCACTTCTCCTTTGGGCAAGCCATTGATGGCACCACGAATAATTTCAGCGGTATACGCTGCAGTGTTGAGGACGAACGCGACGAGCGCACAAAACCATGCATGTTGCCACAATGAGTCTTCAACGTTTACCACTTGGCTTAGGCCGTAGTAAATCAAATACAGTTGGATCAGTAGCGGCGTCCCCCGAAAAAAGTAAATAAACGCCCACGCAGGGTAACGCCAAAGCGGAAACTGTGCATTGCGCGCCACGGCGACAGGCACGGCCACCAGCAAACCAATCACTAACGCGGAGGCCACCAGCCATACGGTCGTCCAAAGGCCATCGAGATAAATCGGCCAGGTTTCGAGTACAAGTGAAAAATCCATAGTCACCTACCGCGTATGAATACTAAAGCGACGCTCCATCCAACGCAGCCCGGTGGTCGAGATGCTGGTAAAGAGCAAGAAAATAAGCGCAACGGTAAAGTAAAACGTAAATGGCATTTGGGTCGAGCCGGCTGCCAACGCGCCTTTACGTACCATGTCATCCAAGCCAATAATGGACACCAGCGCGGTGGTTTTTAACAGTACCAACCAGTTGTTACCAAACCCTGGCAGCGCATGGCGGATCATTTGTGGCAACAAGATGCGGCGAAACGCCAAACTACTGCTCATACCATAGGCGCGCGCGGCTTCCATCTCGCCGGCGTCGACCGCCATGATGGCCCCCCGAAAGGTTTCAGCCATGTAAGCACCAAAAATAAAACCAATGGTTAAGATCCCGGCGATAAACGGGCTAACATCGATGTAATCCGGCAAATAAGACGTCCATTCGTGGCTAGGATTCTGGCCCGCTATATACTCATTGAGCCATTCATTCATGCCGTATAAGCTGTTATTGAGCAGCATTTGACCGCCGTAAAAAATCAGCATCATCAGTACCAAATCAGGGATCCCACGAATCACCGTGGTATAGACGGTCGCAATGCCACGCAACCAACCCAATTTAGATAATTTGGCAAGCGCCCCGAGCATCCCGAGTAACATGGCCAAGCCCAGTGATAATAGCGCAACCTGAAGGGTCACCCATGCGCCTTCAAGCAGGGACCACTCGTAACCTTTCAAATCAATCATATGATTCGGGCAGCACTTTCATGCTGCCCGCCTGCCTTTTACTCGCCGTAAACGTCGTAGTCGAAGTATTTGGCAGCAATCTCGTCATACACGCCTTTTTCACGTAATGAATCAATTGCTTGATTAAGTCTCTCAGTCAGCGCTTTGTCTTGTTTGCGTGTCGCAATCCCAAAGCCCTCGCCAAACCATTCAGGATCAGTCAAAGAAGGGCCGATAAATTCAAATTCATCGCCACCCTCTTTATCGAGAAGCCCTTGCTGCAAAGCGGAAGCATCACCCAAAATGGATTCAATACGACCCGCTTTTAGATCAAGATAGGCCTCATCAAACGTACCGTAACGAACGATATCAACCGCGTCGCCATAGTTGTCGGTAAGATATTTGTCGTGTGTGGTTGCACGCTGTACACCAATTTTCACCCCGTCGAGGCCTTCTTTGGTGAAGGTGAGATCCGTGCCCTTTTCGGCCACAAACTTGTTCGGGATTAACGCGTATTTATTGGTAAAATCTACCTTTCTTTTACGCTCTTCTGTGATCGACATCGCCGCGATAATGGCATCGTATTTACGCGCCAGCAGTGACGGAATGATCCCATCCCAATCTTGCGCGACGATCTTACACTTGGCTTGCATTTCCTCACACAGCGCATTGGCCATATCGACATCAAAACCTTTGAGATCACCTTCGTTTGTGGTCCAGCTAAAAGGAGGGTAGGCGCCTTCAATACCAAAACGTACGACCTTCCAATCCTTGGCTGCAACGGAGGTTGACCCAACTGCGGCCATCACGGCGGCGGCAACTAGCCATTTTTTCATCTTCCTTTCTCCTGTCGTTTAACGATCTTATGTGGGCAAAGGCCCTAATGCATAGTTATGCTATTGATAATTCTATTTAATTAATTAGTATATCGAGGATATAAACTGTTGCAGACGCTCCGAGTCAGGCGCATCAAACAGTTTTTTCGGATTGCCCTGCTCTTCCACTAACCCTTGATGCAAGAACATCACGTGATTGGAGACATCACGCGCAAAACTCATTTCATGGGTGACCACCAACATGGTTCGCCCTTCCTCGGCCAATGAGCGCATCACGCCCAACACTTCTCCTACTAACTCAGGGTCAAGCGCGGAGGTTGGCTCATCAAACAGGAGTACTTCTGGCTCGACGGCAAGCGCCCGTGCAATGGCAGCACGCTGCTGCTGGCCGCCTGACAAGTGGCCGGGATAGTAGTCACGGCGCTCGTATAAGCCAACCCGATGGAGAAAGGCTTCAGCATCTTCAATCGCTTTTGCTTTGGGCACGCCGAGCACATGCACTGGCGCTTCAATCACATTTTGCAGCACCGTCATGTGCGACCATAGATTGAACCCCTGAAACACCATCGCCAGACGAGAGCGAATGCGCTGTACTTGTTTATCGCTGACGGGCACCGGATCGCCTGCACGGTTATTTTTCATTTTGATCAATTCACCATTGACCCAAATTTCACCGCCAGTAGGGGTTTCAAGTAAGTTAATACAGCGCAAAAAGGTACTTTTACCAGACCCGGAAGACCCGATAATCGAGATGACGTCGCCGCGGTGGGCATCGAGTGAAATGCCTTTGAGCACTTGATGCTGCCCAAAACTTTTTTTAAGTGACTTAACCTGTAGCGCTACTGCATCCGTCATGCGCTAACTCCTATCATCCGTAATAATTATTATATTGAGTTTATCAATTGAAAATATCACCCCTTCTCTTGAGGGGCAACATTTTGTTAACCTTTAAATCTGTTTTATTATAGTCACTATTACTGAATAAAAAGTCAAACATAATATTTAATGCTGAAAAAATGAACACTCAGTCTGTGGGCGACTACCCGCGATGCCTGAGTCCTCAACCACAATAAGTGTAGAGGCAAACGCAAGAAAAAAGATTGTTTTTATTGATAAAGACAAAATAAAAAGGAGGATAAAAGAGGATAAAGATGCAATTGATTTTATTTTTTCGACAAAAAACAGGTGACAAAACTGTGAACCAAAAGGCGTTTCTTTTCTCTTAGAAGACACTCTTGTACTCAATAATAGACACCTACTGGATCGGATTACGAGGTGCGACTGTCACGCCGTGTTGCACGTTTTGCTTTAAGCAGTTCAAGCGTGTCTCGCCAGCGATCGACAAGCTCAGACGGATCCTTGCTTTGCCATTGGTCGAGTGCATAGTCGGCAAGCGTGTAATCACCCGCTTTAATCGCACTAATGGCCAGCCACTGCCAAAGCATCTTATCGTCTTTCAACCCATAAGACAGTGCCACTTGCGCCGTATCAATGACCTCTTTCCAATGGCCTAATTGATAAGCCAGCATTACCTGCAACTTCAACGTCTGTTTATCCGGCTGGGTTAAATTCACTTCACTAATTCGATTCAGAGCCGCTACACGCTGATTATTTTTGATCAGACATTGCACCATAAATAACTGCTCATCACGCGTTGCTAGACGGTCAAGCTGCTGTAGCCCCTGCTGCCAGTACAATAACGCCTGCTCAGCCTCGTTGGAATCAAGTCGAGAAACAGCAATCGCTCGGTATAGCGCAATATCCGCCCTGGCCCTTGCTAAATATTGCCGAGCAGTGCGATGCGTCCCCGCTTTAACATGCGCACGCGCGGCTTGCTCGAGCCACTTGGGCGCCACATCAGCCGCATTCACGAACTGATCAAACGTCGCCGCCGCGGCACCATAACGCGACAACACCATTTCACTCAGCGCCTTTGTTTGCAATACAAAGGCATCAAGTGCGTCGAGTTCTTGAAGCTGGTTGGCATAATCAATCGCCACATCAAATCGCGACAAAGAATAAGCAGCCTGCATCGCAAGACGGCCTGAGGCGGGGGATAAATGATGGTGCTCACTGAGTTGGCGCGCATAATTTAACACCTCATCATATTGATTGACCCGATAGGCCAAACGGATCACGGCAGCAAGTGCATCCTCTTCGCTGGCTTCTGACAGTGAGTTCAAAGCTAACGCGTTTTGATAGGCACGATAAGCTTCGGCACGCTGATTAAGATAGAGATAGCTGATGCCCTGTAAGCGCCAGAGTTCGGCGCGCTGAGGTGACACAAGCTTTTGATCGCCTTGCTGCGCCAGTAACGCCGCTGACAACTTCAGAGCTTGCTGATAATTTCCACGCTCGATAGAGGCACTTACGTCCGCTATTTCTGCCGCCTGCGCCGTCGCGAATGACAGTAAAAACAGAAGCATCATTGCAAGTCGACGATTAATAAAAACAAGCATTCGAGACTCAACGGGAAACAAACATAAGCATCGCAACATGAAAATCCATTTTTAGAAGACAACACCTCGACTATAACCTATCTTTTTTATTCACTACAGCGAACAAACGTTTGCTGTCTTTATTTGTTAACATGCGCTCACAACAAACTCGGCGAAAAGCCACACAATAACGTCGTTATCTTGCTGTTTTGTGGCACGTATTTACCGCCCTTATTGGTAATTAAATTACAAAATAGCGACTTTAGTCGGATTGTGAACGCGATAATGGGTCTAGAATCTCGGTAAACACCGGCGTAGCACGTAAAAAAATTACACGGTAATGATCTAAGTCAACATTCGGGAATCACCCAGTTGTTAGCATGCTGATAACGAAACAGAACACGGCCACAAGGCCAGCGTTAAAAATAAACCAAGACTGGCTAAGTCGCTGTTTCGAAAGCTTTTGCTTTCTGTAGACGAGGAAATTATGGCAACACATGCTCAAGACCGCAGTGTGAGTCACGATGAAAAGAGCGAATATCAAAAGAAGCACAAGCCGGCTTCTTCATTTGCCTCCCGGGCTGACTACCTGAATCACGAACTACAAATTATGCGTCCGCGCCGTTGGGGCTTGAACCTGCCTGGCCGTGACTTCCGTTTTGAAATTGAGGATCTTGTTCCCGCGCTGGCCGGTACCATCGGCATTATCGCTATGTATTCTGCAGTGATGATGTCATGGGCTGAGGGGCTAACCGCCGCGTGGGATCATGTGACTTTAGGTAAAGCGTTTGCTGTTGAGGTCGCGCGGGTTGAAATGCTTATCCCCGCACTCCTTTTTTGTGTCCTTTTATGCGGATTTATCAATCCACGCGCTAACCTGGCCGGTAACCATGGGCCAATGATCCCGCTTGTCGGGACCATCGCGCTCGCCGGCGCACATCCTCTCGCCTTGGGGATCCTAATCGGTGCCTTTGGCTTGATACTCAGTTATGTCAAAGGCGGGTCTAAATTAGTGAACCTAACCAGCCAAGGGGTAGCGGGTGGCTTGCTGATTTTCTTGGGCTTTGGCGGGGCAAAAGGTCAAATTGAGAGCTTACTAGCCTGGGGTGCTGCCATTGATATGGGCTATATATCCATTGTTATTCTGGCCGTATCCATTGTGATTTATGCCTTTTTGGCTCGCATTGGTAAACGCTGGTTAGCGATTCCTGTCTGTGCCGTTACCGGTGGATTGATTGCTACCGCATTAGGTGCCGGCTCATCACTAGAGTTTGTGACACAACCGGGTGTGCCAAACCTAAACCCGGTTTACTGGTGGGGATCAACCGAGCAAGGTTGGCAAATGGGCTTACCAACCCTATCGCACTTTCTTGCGTCACTACCATTTGCTCTGCTCGCGGTAGCGATGTGGTCGCCAGACTTTCTTGGTCACCGTATTTTCCAGGAACTTAATTACCCGAAAAAGGCCGAAAAGGTATTGATGGACGTGGATGACACCATGACAGGGTGTTCTATCCGCCAAATCGTTGGGGCATCAGTCGGTGGGGGTAATATCACATCCTCATGGGGCACTTATATGATTCCTGCAGCGATTGCTCGTCGCCCGATTCCTGGCGGGGCCATTATCCTAGGTCTGTTATGTATTGCGGTTGCCTTGATTGGTTATCCAATGGATGTAGCAACCTGGCCACCGGTGATGACCATTGCACTATTATCAGGAGTGTTCCTGCCGCTTCTTGAAGCAGGGATGCAAATGGTTAAAGACGCGAAGTCTAGCCAATCAGCCGGTATTTGTATTTTCGCCTCCATGGCTGTTAACCCAGTCTTTGGTTGGGCAGTCACTATGCTCTTGGACAACAACGGTCTTATCGGTGATAAAGAGCGTCCTGGTACGCTATCGACTATCGATCGTCTGGTGATTCCAACCGCCACAGTGATCATTTGTGTGGCTGCTATGTTGGCAGTCGGAATGATTCCCGGCATTCCACCTTTATTGTAATAACACGGCCCCGCTTTCGGGCGGGGCATCCGGATAAATCGATGGGTCACAGAGTCAGCCATACTGACACAACACTATGACTGACCTTGGTCCCAACACATGTCTTTTTGAAAAGAGAACAGGTAGGTGCAACATGTCTGAGCACAATTCCAATGCATGGGAAGGATTTGTTGAAGGTAACTGGAGCAAAGCCGTTGACGTTCGCGACTTCATCCAAAAAAACTATACCCCTTATGAGGGTGACGAATCATTCCTAGTTTCTGAGCCAACTGACGCGACTCGCCAACTGTGGGCGCGCGTGATGGAAGGCATCAAGCAAGAAAACGCGACGCATGCCCCGATTGATTTTGATACGTCTGTGGTTTCTACCCTGACCTCTCATGATGCCGGCTACATTGAGAAAGATCTGGAGCAGATTGTTGGTCTACAGACCGACGCACCGCTAAAACGCGCTATGCTGCCTAATGGCGGTATCCGTATGGTTCAAAGTTCGTGTGACGCATACGGCCGCGAACTGGATCCGCAAGTAAAGAAAACCTTCACCGAACATCGTAAGACTCACAACCAAGGGGTTTTCGATATTTACACCCCTGACATCCTCAAGTGTCGTAAGTCAGGCATTTTGACAGGTCTACCTGATGCTTATGGCCGTGGCCGTATTATCGGTGACTACCGTCGCGTTGCTTTATACGGCATCGACTTCCTGATGGCGGACAAAAAAGCGCAATTCGATTCTCTACAAGAGAAATTTGAAAGCGGCGAAGATCTGCAAATGACCATGCAACTGCGTGAAGAAATTGCAGAACAACACCGCGCGTTGGGCCAATTGAAAAAAATGGCAGCGTCTTACGGCTGTGATATTTCTCGCCCAGCAGAAAACGCAAAAGAAGCGATTCAGTGGACCTATTTCGGTTACCTGGGTGCGGTTAAAACACAAAACGGCGCGGCCATGTCGCTCGGTCGTACGTCTACCTTCCTTGATATCTACCTACAGCGTGATGTTGAAGCCGGTAAACTCACAGAAGAACAAGCGCAAGAGCTGATTGACCACTTCGTCATGAAACTGCGTATGGTACGCTTCCTGCGTACGCCTGAGTATGATGATCTCTTCTCTGGCGACCCAATTTGGGCCACCGAATCTGTTGCCGGTATGGGCCTAGACGGACGTACTCTGGTTTCTCGTACCAGCTTCCGTTTCCTAAACAGCCTGTACACCATGGGCCCAAGCCCAGAGCCAAACATCACAGTGCTTTGGTCTGAGCAACTGCCTGAAGGCTTCAAAAAGTTCTGTGCCAAAGTGTCTATCGATACCTCGTCTATTCAGTACGAGAACGACGATCTGATGCGCACTGACTTTGAATCTGACGACTACGCGATCGCTTGTTGCGTATCACCGATGATCGTTGGTAAGCAAATGCAGTTCTTTGGCGCCCGTGCCAACTTGGCTAAAACGCTCCTTTATACCATCAACGGTGGTATTGACGAGAAGCTGAAAATCCAAGTTGCGCCAGAGCACCCAGCGATGACTGACGAAGTGCTGGACTATGACAAAGTCATGGACCGCATGGATCACCTGATGGATTGGTTAGCGAAACAGTACGTGACTGCGCTGAACAGCATCCACTTCATGCATGACAAGTACAGCTATGAAGCGGCATTGATGGCTTTCCACGATCGTGATGTTTATCGCACTATGGCCTGTGGTATTGCGGGTCTATCGGTTGCTGCTGACTCATTGGCCGCAATCAAGTACGCAAAAGTGAAGCCAGTTCGTGACGAAGACGGTATTGCTATCGACTTTGATATCGAAGGTGAATACCCAGCGTTTGGTAACAACGATGAGCGTGTTGATGCGATTGCCTGTGACCTGGTTGAACGCTTCATGAACAAAATCCGCTCACTGAGAACTTACCGTGATGCGGTTCCGACTCAGTCTATCCTAACGATCACCTCAAACGTGGTATACGGTAAGAAAACCGGTAATACGCCAGATGGTCGTAAAGCGGGTATGCCATTTGGTCCAGGTGCGAACCCAATGCACGGCCGTGATGAGAAAGGTGCGGTTGCGTCACTGACCTCTGTCGGTAAACTGCCATTTGCTCACGCTAAAGACGGTATTTCTTATACCTTCTCTATTGTGCCAAATGCTTTGGGTAAAGACGAAAACACCCAACGCGCGAACTTGGCGGGCTTAATGGATGGTTACTTCCACCATGAAAGCGGTCAAGAAGGCGGCCAGCACCTGAACGTGAACGTGATGAACCGTGAAATGCTACTAGACGCGATGGAAAATCCTGAGAACTATCCTCAGCTGACTATCCGTGTTTCTGGTTACGCGGTACGTTTTAACTCGCTGACTAAAGAGCAGCAACAAGACGTCATTACACGTACCTTTACCTCTTCACTGTAAGAGATAAATAAGGGTTAACGCCTAAAGAAAAACCGCCGGCAAATGCTGGCGGTTTTTATTAGAATCACACTTCAAAATGATCCAATTGTCTATCCAACTCTCGCGCGGAATCTGCCAGCAGCTGGCTTTGCTCAGCAAGGTGAGAGGCCGCGCCACTGACTTCGTTCGCCGAGTTATGAATATTGCTCACATTTTGATTCATTTCTTCAGACACCGTCCCCTGCTCTTCAGCTGCTGCTGCAATCTGTACCACGCGATCATTAGAGCCATGCAGGGCGCTCACCATATCTTTAAGCTGCTGCTGAGTTTCAAGCGCGGTTTCTACACTGGCTTCACTGGACGTATGGCTTGATTTCATCGCCTCTGCCGCTTCAATCGCGTTATTGGTCAGCGCTTCTATCGTGCCTTGGATTTGCGTAGTTGATTTTTGCGTACCTTGCGCCAGCGAGCGTACTTCATCGGCCACCACCGCAAAGCCACGACCTTGCTCACCGGCACGTGCCGCCTCAATCGCCGCGTTTAGGGCCAATAGATTGGTCTGCTCAGAGATCCCTTGAATAACCGTCGCGACATCACTGATCTCCATCACGCCTTGCTTGACCTGATTGACCAATTTATCTGCCCCAGCGATACGTTCGGCAACTTCACGGATACTAGCTACCGTGCTATCCAATTTATGATTGCTATCTTCCGCCATCGAGGAAATATCATTCGTGGCTTGCGCAGTTTGTTCTGCGTGATCCGCGACATCAGCGACAGTTGCTGTCATTTCGTTCATCGCCGTTGCCAGTTGCTCGAGTTGCGCGCGCTGAGATTGAATACTTTGTGCACTCTGCTCACTCGCTGATGCAATAGACGACGCCATAGTAGAAGACTGCTTCGCCTCATCATGGGCAACACGCATAGCTTCACGAACACTCCCCATGGCTGTATCCATACGCCGCGCCAATTTACCGATTTCATCATGACGGGTATAGCCGCACTCAATGCGTAAGTCCCCACCCGCAATCCGATCAAACTTTTCGACCAATTCATCTAACGGCACAACGATGTCGCGACTGACAAACGCACCACAAACTAACAGGATCACCCCCGCGATAAGCGTTAACCCACCAATTTGCCACGCTGACTGGATAAACTGCGCTTCAATATCGCTCACATGAGTGCCCGAGCCAATAATCCAGTTCCAACCATTTACGCGTTTCACATAAGAGATTTTAGGCTTCATCTCACCTTCAGGTGAGCGCCAAGTATAATCCAGTACACCGCCTTGTGACCCTTTGCTCACTGTCACCATTTCTCGCCAATGGTGCTTGCCGTCGCCATCGGTCAAACTGTTCGCACTGGTGCCATTCAACTTGGGCTTTATCGGGTGGTTAACAATTGTGAGATCAGGCTTGAGCACCCAAAAATAGTTATCGCCGTCATAACGAAGCTGGTTCAGTTGCGCGATCGCCTGCGTTTTAGCTTCCTCTTCGCCGATTCTTGACGCCTGCTGACGGTAATAATTCACCACACTTTGCGCCACTTCTATATTGGCCCTTAGCGAAGCGGTTCGCTCGGCATAAGCTTGATCACGCTCTTTTTGGATAGTGAACATACTGATCGCAACCAGCAATGCAATGGCTATCAACATGAGCGCAACAAGCTTATTTTTCACTCTCAGATCACTGATGTTTTTCATTATATATCCTGCGTTTGCTGTTGATCCTAGCCTGATACTCGGCTCTATTAAGCTCACATGCAGCCTAGAAGGCCGTGTATGAGTAACTCTGCATGTCGCACGTTAGTTTGGACAAAAAAGCCAGAAGACACAAAAACAACATGGAGATTATCTGGATTAGCTCTCAGTGTGCTGGCATAGAAAACTGGAACTGTGATCAACCCAAAGACAGAGGTGTAACACCACAGTAACGTTCACAAAGAGAGTGCGAAAAAGAGGGGAATTTCCTTACGTTGAGGCCGGTTTTTGTAATAAAATGACAGTATCGCAATTCGCAGTCTGGAGACAGTTATGTCGGCAATTGGTCGCATCCATTCCTTTGAATCTTGTGGGACCGTAGATGGCCCTGGGATACGTTTTATTGTCTTTATGCAAGGCTGCTTGATGCGGTGTAAGTATTGCCATAATCGCGATACTTGGGATACTCATGGCGGGAAAGAAGTCACTGTCGATGAGATCATGAAAGATGTATTGGCCTATCGCCACTTCATCACCGCATCAGGCGGTGGGGTCACCGCATCGGGCGGCGAAGCTATGTTACAGCCAGAGTTTGTCCGAGACTTTTTCCAGGCCGCACAAGCCAAAGGTATTCATACCTGCTTAGACACCAACGGCTATATCCGTAAGCACACGCCCGTGATTGATGAAGTGCTTGATGCAACCGATTTGGTCATGCTGGACCTAAAACAGCTCAATGATGAGGTTCATGAAGACTTAGTAGGCGTATCGAATCGCCGCACGCTCGATTTTGCCAACTACTTGCACAAAATTGGACAAAAAACCTGGATTCGTTACGTCGTAGTGCCCGGCTATACGGATGACGATGATTCCGCGCACCGCTTAGGTCAGTTCATTAAAGGCATGGACAATATCGAAAAGGTGGAATTACTCCCCTATCACCAGCTTGGTGAACATAAATGGGAAGCGCTGGGTTACGAATATGAGTTAAAAGACGTGGGCACACCATCAAAAGAAATGATGGATAACGTCAAAAACATTATTGCCAGTTATGGTCATAACGTCATGTATTAATCCGATGCACCTCTGCGCACCACTCATCAGCCGGTCACCTTGTGGCCGGCTTTTTTTCGCGTCTTTATACTTTTTTCACGTCGTTATACCTCTGTCTCGCGACTTACATCTCGCGCCGGCGGGCTTTCGTCATCCTAATGGCTTCACGAATAATACAGTCACGCAAAGGGTTATCTGCGCCATCCGCTCGCCAGATAAAAGACAGTGTTCGACGCATATTGAGCTCTGGCACGTTCAGCGCCACCAGCTCCTCGCGTTCAATCCACTTTTCAACATCTAAATAGGGCAAGCAGCTTAGGTAATTGGAGTTAGCCACCAAAGTACGCAACACAGGCACCTGCTCATATTCTCGCCGCACATCAAGATCTTCGATAACGCCATGAATCGCACTATCAAAACTATGTCGTGTCCCGGCACCCGGCTCTCGCAATACCCACTGCGCTTGTTCAAGTTGCGCCAAGCTTACCTGATCACGCTGCGCATAAGGATGGTGCTTCCCCGCCACAACCACAAGGTGGTCATGGCACCATACATGCTGCTTTAAGCGGCTATCATCGCAACGCCCCTCAATGATCCCCAAGTCGTGCTGATAACGGCGCACACTATCAATGACTTTCTCGGTGTTTTTCACGGTAAAGTCGATTCGCAGCTCGGGGAAATCACTATCAATAATACTGATAAGGTCTGGAATAAGGTGTTCTGCTGCGGTTTGACTGGCAATTAAGGCAATATCGCCACTGATAATGTGCTGTCCATCAAACCCTGCCTCAATCTGTTGCGCATCAAACAAGAGTTGGTGTGCTTTGGGTCGCAACCAGGCTCCCCAGTAGGTGAGCTGCATTTGCTTGCCTTGTCGCTCGAATAATGGCCGCCCTAACAACTTTTCTAGCTGCGACAGGGCCATACTGGTAGCCGACTGCGTCAACGCTAACTGGTCGGCCGCTCGGCTTACACTGCCGGTCGCGGCGATCGCTTCAAACACAGCCAACTGTTTCAATGAGTACCGCATCCAGGCTCCTTACTGTCTGGCTTTAATGGCAATACCCTATCAATTTTTATGATTCTTACCCTAAGCAATATCAATTTTACTCCTGATAGAGAGAAGAATAGGCTGGTTTTATTCACATTACGTCTAAAAAGGAGTACAACCTGTATGTTGACCTGTCTTTCCCCTCGGGCAAATAGTGCCGACAGAGGAGACAACGCATGGTAAGTCCTACCCCAATTAAAACGGAGGGCCCCGCTGCATTGCTTGCCAACGCTGAAGCCTATGCAGAGAGTAAAACCCATAAATCGACCCGGATGGCGGTTGGGCTAGCCATGATGGCCGGCTTATTTATCGGACTGGCTTTCGTGTTCTACCTCACGGTAACCACGGGCAGTAACGCCGGCTGGGGAATGACCCGGTTGATGGGCGGGCTTGCCTTTAGCATGGGCTTAATATTGGTGGTGCTTGGCGGTGCAGAGCTATTTACCAGCACAGTGTTGTCTATGCTGGCGCGTGCCAATGGCAAGATCTCAACCCGCGGCCTGCTCTATACCTGGGCAAGAGTGTATTTTGGCAACTTGTGCGGCGCCCTACTGTTGGTGTTTATCGTGATGGTGGCAGGGCTATACCAGCTTGACGATGGGCAATGGGGATTAAACGCATTACACGTGGCCCAACACAAGCTGCATCACAGTTGGATACAGGCCTTTGCGTTAGGGGTGTTGTGTAACTTGCTGGTTTGCCTTGCGATTTGGATGACCTTCACGTCGCAAAATCCACTGACCAAAGCAGTGATGGTGATTCTTCCCGTGGCCATGTTTGTCAGCACCGGCTTTGAGCACAGTGTCGCCAATATGTTCATGGTGCCACTGGGGATGAGCATTGCTACTTTCGCGCCCGACAGTTTCTGGCAAGCAGTAGGGAGTTCACCGGCTGCTTTCAATGACCTTAACCTGATCCAATTCATCAGTGCCAATTTAATCCCCGTCACGCTCGGCAATATTGTCGGCGGCGCTGGCCTTGTCGGCATGGGGTACTGGCTGATTATTAATCCTGAGAGAGAAAACAAAACAGCGCAAATTTCTTCATTGACGCTACCGTCTGCGAATTATTCTGAGAGACCCACTATGACCCAAGAAACCTTAACCATTGAAAAAAACATGAAGTCTGCCCACTGTGCCTTGCAAAGCCACCAGTTTGTGGCCGATGCATTAGAGCAACTCAACCGCTATCAGTTGCAAGGTGCGCCTGTCGTCGATAAACAAAATGAATTGGTTGGCTTTTTCTCGGTGCAAGATGTCTTTGTTGATTTATGGTGGAACGATTACCAACCCGACATGGACACCAAAGTCGAAGATTTAATGCGCACGGAGGTGCAGACCGTTGAGGCAGACCAATCCGTGATTGAACTGGCGCAGTACATGAGCATTGACAACCAAGTGCTGTATCCGGTCAGTGATGCGGGCATTGCCACGCGCTTTACCACCCAATCCGCACTAGAGCGCGCAAAAACACAGACGGTCTCGCGTCCTTACATCTATCCAGTGATGCGCGATAATCAGCTGGTTGGTGTGATTACCCGTGCCGATGTGGTCCGAGCGCTAGCGCCCTTGTATGGTAATGCCATGGATATCTTGCCAGCAGACGCCAAAGAAGGACTCGTCACCGCGTAATAGACAGAGACGCTAAGCCTCATACAACAACGCCCCAGCCAATGACTGGGGCGTTTGCTTTATCGTTTGTTGCCTTATCTGTTCTGAACGATGTTAAGCCGCACTGAGGTCGGGCATTTGACGACGCTCTTTCACATACATTACCAACATATAAACCGCCGTACTTAACAAACAAACGGCTAAATAGGTCATCAAACCATTGGTGCCAGAAAACGCGTTATCTGCCAGCAACGGGCCTGATACGGAGCCGACGCTATACGCGAGCAGCAGTACTTCGGTGGCCGCCACGATTTTCTCAGCGGCCAGCCCAACACAGGCATAGGTAATCGCCACAGGATAAATCGCAAACACAGCGGCACCCAACACAACTAATCCGATCCCCATTTGCCATTGACTGCCCGCAAAAGCAATTAAGGCGACAGCCCCGGTGCCAATCACACATAGCCATGTCATCAGCAGCACTTTACTCATTCTTGCCGATACCAGACCAATAACGGGCTGTACGGCCATCCCGCCGACAATGACGAGCGCCATCATAGCGCCCACTTGTTGGTGATCACTGACTCGCTCAGCCAAATACAGTGGTAATAGGCCATAAACGGCACCGAGTGTCAGTCCAGACACCAAGCAACCAATATAGGCCGCTTTACGCAAAGATTTGAGCGAGCCTAAACGTGCACTATGGCCTTCCTCACGGCGAGGTTCCCCATGACGTGCAAACAAAGGCACCATGATCGCAAGCGTAATCAGTCCACCAATAAGCCAATAAGGCTGATTGCCGGTCACACCGACATAGCCCACGCCGAGCTGCCCTAAAGCATTACCGCCGTACAAAGCCGCCATGTAAAAACCTAATCGCTTCGCACGCTGGCGATCAGAATCGGCCATCAGCAACCAAGACTCAACCACCACAAAGACACCGGCAATGGCAACACCGGCCACAAAGCGCGCAAGCAACCAGACGCCCTGCCCTTTAATCGCCGCCATGGCAGTAATGGAGAGCAGCACAATACCCAAAAACATCACCAGCGCACGGCGATGCCCCAGCGTCGCAACAATACGTGCACTGAACGTCGCACCCAATAACAAACCGGCGTAAAACGCACTGGCTAGCCATGCGGCCAGATGCGGCGCCAACCCCAAAGGTGCAAGGGCAAGCGGAATCAAGCTCATCAAATAGCCACTGGCAATCGCAAAGCCGGTTAAACTCACCAACGGCACCCAAGGGAAAGCCGACGGAGTCACGCAAACACCATGAGACACAGAGGAAGTCTTGTTCATTTAAGTACGCTCATTATATTGGAGAAATCAGGCACGAACGGGCCGAGACGCGCGCACTATGACGCCGCTTTTCGCCAAGGTAAAGCGAGTAATTTCTTTGCTGATGATAAAAAATTTTGATGGAAGGATTCACGGACGCCTATAGATAAAAACGCCATAAAGTCAGAGAGATAAACGTAACACCTGCCCGCTTTTTTTAACGACTTTGTCAGCAGGTGTCACGTCTTTTTTTATCGCTCAGGCGATAAATACTCGCGATCATAAAAGGTGCGTAACCAATGGGGGCGATACACCGCCATCACCGTCACCGCCATGCCGTTAAGCAGCGCTTCGGGAAACCACATCAATAGCGCAATTTGCAGGTAGTTATGCACAATCTCATGCCAGCTGTGACGATCGGCAGCCCAATACCAGAGCGAGGTCACTGATAACTGGAACACAATGGTCAGCGCCGCACCGATAAACGCCGCAATAAAAATATAGATAAAAAGGTGGCGGGTTAAATACTGGTAGCTCAGTGCGAAAATCGCATAACTGAACACAATAGGCAGTATCGCCGTGGTAAGCGCCATCATCCCCATATCAGCGACGGGGACAAAACCAAAGAGCCCCATCAGTGCCAGCGGCACGGTGGTAATCCAAATGGCAATGCGCCAACCATGGCATAAAGCTAACGTGGTCACGCCCAGAAAGTGGATATCGAGCCCCTCTTTGATCCCCGCCTGCAACGCCCAAAGCGCAAACAGCACCACCGCCGATGAAAACGCTAAATGCTGATAACCCACTTCCTGGCGCAGTTTAGGAAAAAACTCACGTGGATAGGTTCCATATAATACCCCTGCCCAGCCTAACCAACCTATCCATTGCCAACCACTGACATCAGCCCACTCAAACATAACATCCCCTTCATGAACGATCTTTTACCCAATCCCTTATGCGGGTGAAAAACGTGCTACGGACATAGCTCAGATCAAGATTTCAGCGATAAAGAGCTGCTAATCTCTGTCCATACCCTCATCGTTTGATGAACGACTATTGTAACTTCGAGAGTTAAGAGGCCAACCGCAATGGATATGACCCCTGCACAACGTTTAATTTTATCTAACCAGTACCAGTTAATGTGCCACCTCGATCCCTCTAATGGCGAAAAGTACCGTCGCCTACAAACCATCATTGAGCGCGGCTACGCGTTGCAAATGGCCGAGGTGATCAGCCAGTTTGAAGCACTCTGCGAAACCCAATGCCGCGAAGTGATTGATATCATGGAAATGCACCATGCGATGCAGGCCTCTTATCACCTCCTTGACGATACCAACCAAGCGGCATTATCGCCACGTCGCGTGCAGTTCTGGGGCTTTGACGCAGCAACCGAAGGGGCTTTGGTGCATTATGTACGCTTTTTAGTCGATACTGAGGGGCTCTATCCGCAGTTTGATCAAGGGGAGCACTGCTTTAACAGTCAAATGCCAATGCGTGACAAATACCGTCGTATGCTCGACGTTTGGCGTCAGTGCCCGCGTCAATTTCACTTAAGCCTAACCGAGATCGAAAAGATCCTCGCCGCCTAGTGAAAGGGAAAAGGTAACAATGCAGCCGTCCTTGTGGGCGGCTTTTTGATTTCTCACGGCGCAAACTTGTCGAACGTCACACAAGCCCGTACCCTTAAGCGCATCAAAGACAAGACACAGACTCTGCCATGATTTATCGATGCCCGCTATGCCAACAGCCCCTGCAAGCCAAGCCACGTGGTGCTTATTGCGCTGCCAATCATCAATTTGATCGCGCCAAAGAGGGCTACCTCAACCTATTACCGGTGCAATTTAAACGCTCCAAAGATCCGGGCGACAACAAAGCCATGACTCAAGCCCGCCGCGCATTTTTAAACGCTGGTCATTATGCGCCCATGCGCCAAGCGATGATTGATGCCCTCACCCAGGCACTGAATGGCGAGCACCAGACAATCTTGGATGTGGGCTGTGGTGAAGGGTATTACACCCACGCCATCGCCGATCAGACAGCCGCACAACAGTGGTCTATTTATGGGCTGGATATCGCCAAAATCGCCGTGCGCTATGCCGCGAAATGGTATCCACAATGTCAGTTTTCGGTCGCCTCATCGCAACGCTTGCCGTTTGCCGACAACAGCCTTGACGGTGTGGTGCGTATTTATGCGCCCTGCAATGGCGACGAGCTTGATCGTGTTATCAAGCCCGGTGGCGTTGTTGTCACCGTCACGCCAGGTCCACGTCATCTATTTCAGCTTAAGGCGGGTATCTATGATGAGGTCCGGTTACACGAAACGCCAGCAGAGGCCCTGCCCGGTTTCCAGCTTGAAAGTGAGCGCTCACTGCATTACCCGATGACATTAACAGGCGAGCAAGCCCTCACCCTGCTGCAGATGACACCGCTTGCCTGGCGCGCCTCCGATGAATGGCGTGAAACATTAGCCAATGCCAACGGCTTTCACTGTGAAGCCGACTTTACCTTGCGTGTGTATCGTCATCACACAGAGATTGACTCGGCCAAAGGAGAAGCGTGATGCACACTTGCTCAACATGGACAAAAAAGGGCGTGATTGACCGCTTTTTGCCACTGCGTGCCACGCAGTGGCTATTGGCGGCCAGCTTAGTACTAGGCCCCGTCAGTGTCGCAATGGCATCGCAACCGACATCGGCGTCTATCAATACCTTATTTGATTATCAGGTGACCACCGCCCAAGGGCAGTCACTTAGCTTGAATCAAGTGGCTGATAACGTCGAAAAAGCGGATATTGTTCTGATTGGTGAATGGCACAGCCATCCTGGGGTGCACCGTTTTCAAGCCGAGTTGCTCAACCAGCTTGCCTCACGTCATTCTGTCGCGCTTTCCATGGAGCAATTCAGTCGTGATGCCCAGCCAGTGGTGAATCAATACCTTGCCGGCGACATTGGCGAAGACACGCTTAAGCGTCGAGCCAATGCATGGGACAACTACAATGGCAGCTATCGCCCGTTGATCGAGCTGGCTAAACAGCGTCAATTTGACGTGATTGCCGCTAACGCCCCTAAACGCATGGTTAGCTGTATTGGTCGACAAGGTTTGGCTTACTTAGAAAAATTGCCGGACCAGCAGCGTCAGTGGTTTGCCGCAACGATTGATACCCAAGACTCACCTTATAAACGTCAGTTTAAAGCCAACATGCATCATGGCACTCCCACTCAAACCGACGATCAATTTGCCGCGCAACTCGCCTGGGATGCCACCATGGCAGAAAGCATGGTCGATTATCACGCCCGTCACCCAGATACCCAAATAGTCCACATCGCAGGCCGCTTTCATATTGCCGAAGGCTTAGGAACAGCCGCACAATTAAAAGCGCGAAATCCCGACCTGACCATTGCACTGATCACCGCGGTGAGTGATCAAGCAAAGCTTGCCGACAACGCCAAGGATCTTCGCTTAAAAGTCATGCCTTTGCCCCAGCGCTGGCAGTCGATGGATGAAATGCGCGAAGCAGTTAGCCAAATGAAAGGGCAAGGCGCGCCGCAGTGTCGTTAAGCCACGCATACATCACCGACCAATAAAAACGCCGACCCTGGGGTCGGCGTGTGTTGCCTGGGTGAGCGGCGCATTCCGGTTAGGTTAAAACCAACGCTCTAATGCTGCGCGATCCACTTTGAACGCCCGGCTCAATGCTTGCGCTAGCTCTTTGTATCGCGGTTGGCTTTTTATCGGCTGCATGGCGTGCCCCTCACTGGTGATCTTTTGATGCAGTTCGCGATACCACCCCGCCAAAGCTGGCGGCAGCGGCGTATCACGGCGGCGTCCCAGCCACCACAGCCCTTGGAGCGGCAAGCTCAGCGCAAATAGCGCCACAATCACCGCTTGCGGCATGCCTTGTACATTGTTTGCTGCCATTTGAAGCAACACACTGATTGCGGCAATAGCAGGCATGACCTTGATTGCGAACCGCGTTATGGTGATCACACGATTTTCTGGAAAAACCGGCGCTAATTCCTTTTTCATCGGCCATTCTTGCATGTATTTCTGACCGTCTTGCAGGCAGCGCCAGATTGATTTGTTCGTTGTCATACCTACCTCACTTGTTCAGTGTGACTGAAAGGGGTTGTCACTCAACTTTTACAATAAAAACCAAACAAATTGTTTAAAAACTTTAAAATTTAACCCATATCGCTCAAAAAATTTTTGTTATCTGGATCAAGTCCCGCTATCCTTAGCGCACTTTTATCATTGTTGCTCGGATTCGATTGTCTCGCAACCCAATCCGGTTGTACTCAATGGAGCGTTCACTTATCCAGGATGGATAACGATAATTCTTTCCCCGCGACAAGGCATGAGATAATTCTTTTTTGAAAAGGTAGTGTCTCAATTTGTCCACTATCCTTTTTATTCCATACACTCTGTCTCACGAAACATAGGTAGTCATACATGTCAAAGCTGGTTCTCGTACTCAATTGCGGAAGCTCCTCTTTGAAGTTCGCCATTGTCGACGCACAATCAGGCGATGAGCATCTTACCGGTCTTGCCGAATGCCTTAACCTTCCAGACGCCCGCATCAAGTGGAAAATGGACGGTAAGCATGAAGCCCAACTGGGCAACGGCGCCGCGCACACTGAAGCCCTCACCTTCATTGTAGACACAATTCTGGCCTCGAAGCCTGAACTGGCCGAGAACTTGGGTGCTATCGGTCACCGCGTTGTTCATGGCGGTGAGCATTTTACCCAGTCAGCATTGATTACGGACGAGGTGCTCAAAGGGATCCACGATGCAGCGAGCTTCGCGCCATTGCACAACCCAGCACATATCGTTGGCATTGAGGCGGCGAAAAAAGCCTTCCCTGCGCTGAAAAATGTCGCTGTTTTCGATACCGCGTATCACCAAACCATGCCAGAAGAAGCTTATCTGTATGCGCTGCCTTATAATCTTTATAAAGAGCACGGCATTCGTCGCTACGGCATGCATGGTACCTCTCACTTCTTTATCGCCAACGCGGCCGCTGAGCAACTTGGCAAGCCTGTCGACGAAGTGAACATCATCAACTGCCACCTTGGTAACGGTGCGTCAGTATGTGCGATTAAAAACGGCAAATCGGTCGATACTTCAATGGGCATGACCCCATTGGAAGGCTTGGTAATGGGCACCCGCTCTGGTGACCTAGACCCAGCGATTATCTTCCACATGCACGATGCACTCGGTTATAGCGTTGAGCAAATCAACACCATGCTCACCAAAGAGTCTGGCCTGCAAGGCTTGACCGAAGTGACCTCTGACTGCCGCTTTGTTGAAGATAACTACGGCGAGAAAGAAGAAGCAACACGTGCAATGAACGTGTTCTGCCACCGTCTTGCCAAGTACGTAGCCAGCTACACCGCGACCCTCGACGGCCGCCTAGACGCGATTGTCTTCACCGGCGGCATCGGTGAGAACTCAGGCCCAATCCGCGAATTGGTACTCGAGCGCCTAGCTCTGCTGGGTGTGGAGGTCGACAAAGAGCGCAACCTGAAAGCCCGATTTGGCGGCGAAGGCGTGATCACTACCGACGCAAGCCGCGTGCCTGCGATGGTGATTTCAACCAACGAAGAGTTGGTGATTGCGCAAGACACTGCGCGCCTAACTGGCCTGTAAGACCATTTCCAACGGCTGATTCCACTCAGCCGTTTTTGTATTCGTGCCGGACCATCCGGCACGCCAACCAGATAGTAAGAGGAAGTCAACGTGTCCCGTACTATTATGCTAATTCCAATCGGCTCCGGCGTCGGCCTGACAAGTGTCAGCCTTGGCGTCATGCGAGCGATGGAGCGTAAAGGCGTCCGCGTCTCATTTTTTAAACCGATTGCTCAGCCACATCACGGTAGCGACACTGACGTCACCGATCTGACGACGGAAATCATTCACGCTAACAGTGATATGAAAGTCGCCGAATCGATGTCAATGAACCAAGCCGAAAACCTGCTGCGCTCGGATCAAGAAGATGTGCTGCTCGAAGAAGTGCTCGCGCGCTTTACTCGTGCTACTGAAAACGCAGAAGTTGCGCTCGTCGAAGGCTTGGTCACCACACGTAACCACCCCTTCGCCAACCAGATCAACTACGAGATCGCCAAAACACTGGATGCAGAAATCGTGTTTGTGACCACCCCAGGCACTGACAACCCATCCCAGCTTAAAGAGCGTATCGAGTTTGCCTGCACCAACTTTGGTGGCAGCAAAAACGGCAACATTTCAGGTGTGATCATCAACAAGCTTAACGCGCCTGTTGATGATGAAGGTCGTACGCGCCCTGACCTGTCAGAAATCTTTGACGAAGCGGACGGCGCACGTCCAACTAACGTTGAAGTGATGCAGATTTTCAACTCCAGCCCAATCCGTGTACTGGGTTGTGTGCCATGGAAAATCGACCTGATCGCGACCCGTGCTAGCGATATGGCCAAGCACTTGAACGCCACCATTATCAACGAAGGCGAAATTCACTCACGTCGCATCAAGAGCATTACCTTCTGTGCACGTTCAATCCCTAATATGGTTGAACACTTCCGCCCAGGCTCCTTGCTCGTGACTTCGGCTGACCGCCCTGACGTGATCGTCGCCGCGTGTCTAGCTGCGATGAACGGCGTAGAAATCGGTGCCTTGTTGCTGACCGGTGGTTATGCCATCCCTGATCAGTTAAAAGCCCTGTGTGACCGCGCGTTTGAAACCGGTCTTCCAGTATTTACCACTGCAGGTAACACCTGGCAGACGTCGCTCAATCTTCAAAGCTTTAGCCTTGAAGTGCCGGCTGACGATAAAGCCCGTGTTGAGTTTGTGAACGACCACGTTGCTGGCCACATTGATGGCAACTGGATTGAATCACTCAGCTCAGGGTCGAACCGCGAACGTCGCCTCAGTCCACCCGCGTTCCGTTATCAGCTGACCGAATTTGCACGTCGAGCCGCTAAGCGCATTGTGCTACCCGAAGGTGACGAGCCACGTACCATCAAGGCCGCCGCTATCTGTGCTGAGCGTAAAATTGCCGAGTGTGTGCTTTTGGGTAACCCAGAAGAAATCAAACGCGTTGCCGATCAGCAAGGTGTCACCTTGGGCGCTGGCGTAGAAATTATCGACCCGGTAAAAGCACGCGATAAATACGTGGCACGCTTGGTCGAGCTGCGTAAGAGCAAAGGTATTACCGAGGTCATTGCCCAAGAGCACCTCGAAGATACCGTGGTACTGGGTACCATGATGCTAGAAGCAAACGAAGTGGATGGCCTGGTATCTGGCGCGGTTCACACCACCGCTAACACCATCCGTCCACCGCTGCAAATCATCAAAACCGCACCGAACGCTTCTTTGGTCTCATCTGTATTCTTTATGCTGCTGCCTGAGCAAGTGCTGGTATACGGTGACTGTGCGATTAACCCGGATCCAAATGCTGAACAACTGGCTGAAATCGCGATCCAATCTGCCGATTCTGCCGCGGCATTCGGTATTGAACCGCGCGTAGCGATGATCTCTTACTCGACCGGTAGCTCAGGCAAAGGGGCAGACGTGGATAAAGTCCGCGAAGCCACCCGTCTTGCCCAAGAGAAGCGTCCTGATCTGATCATCGATGGCCCACTGCAGTACGACGCCGCTATCATGGAAAATGTCGCGAAATCAAAAGCGCCAGATTCGCCTGTTGCCGGTAAAGCCACCGTGTTCGTCTTCCCAGACTTGAACACAGGTAATACCACATACAAAGCGGTACAGCGTTCTGCCGAGTTGGTCTCTATCGGTCCAATGCTACAAGGCATGCGTAAGCCAGTGAACGATCTGTCACGTGGCGCCTTGGTTGACGATATTGTCTATACCGTGGCACTGACAGCGATTCAGGCTAAGCAAGCCGAAGACAACGGCCAAGCGTAACCCACGCTCAGCCCAGAAAGAGCAAAAGCCAGCACATGTTGCTGGCTTTTTTTGCGTTTAACTTCACAACGTGACGCCCCAAAGCGATCTAGCATAGCCTTTCCATCCTTGTTTTGGAGTCGATGATGGCGATTGATTTTGATCCCCTAGCGTTTAGGCATGCCCTGCACCAATACCCTGAATTGTCGAATCACGAAGCGCAAAGTGCGCGCACCATTGCCGCCCAACTACGCGACTTTGGTCTCTCCCCCCAGACCGACGTGGGCGGTCACGGTATTGTGGTAGACATTGCAGGTCGCGAGCCAGGGCCAACCACCTTGTTACGCGCCGATTTTGATGCGTTACCCATTCACGAACACACCCAACTTGATTATGCGTCCTGTCACGATGGCATCATGCATGCCTGCGGTCACGATGGCCATGCTGCCGCCTTACTTGCCGTCGTTGCCGAGCTATGCCAAACCCCCCCTAAACAGGGGACTGTGATCCTCGCTTTTCAGCCGGCTGAAGAAACCGGCGAAGGCGCGGCACGTCTGTGTGCCGATCCGCTTTTAGCAACCCGCCACATCGACAATGTTTATGCCTTTCATAATCTGCCAGGCTTTGCCCAACATCAGATAGTGGTGCGCCCAAGTACCTTTGCCTGCGCCTCAACCGGTGTTGCGATTCGGTTGCACGGCAAAACCTCCCATGCCGCTTACCCAGAGCGCGGGGTCAGCCCGGCAAACGCCATGAGTGACGTGATGCGTATGCTTACACAACTTCCTGACGCTTATCCTTCCACGTTCAGCTTAGTGACGCTAGTTCACGCCCAACTTGGCGACCCCGCGTTTGGCGTTGCGCCCGGCGAGGCCACCGTAATGGCGACCCTACGCAGCGACGACAACGCCACGTTTCATGCCATGCAAACCCGGTTAGTCGATCACGTAAACGCTATCGCCGACCGAGCAAAATTAACCGTGGATCTAAGTTGGCACGAGCCGTTTATTGCCGCCGAAAACAGCACAGCGCATAACCAAGTGGTGGTCAACGCGGCGCAATCGCTGGGGTTAGAGATTCACTGGCTTAAAGAGCCCATGCGTTGGTCAGAAGATGTCGCCGAATTTCTCGCCCGCTGGCCCGGCGCATTATTTGGCATTGGCAGCGGCGAGCACCACCCACAGCTGCACAACCCTGACTATGACTTCCCGGATGCGATTTTAGCGACCGCCAAAGCACTATTTTGCAGAGTGATCACACACCATCACGGCCGTTAATTACCCCAACGCCAGCCAAAAGCCGACGCCGATCATCAAGGTGCCGGCGATTCGGTTCAGCAATTGCACATTACCCTTTTGCTGCAAAAACTGACGCAAGGTGCGCCCACCGCTGGCATACAACATTAAACAACTGAATTCCGTGCAAAGAATGATCAACACCAGCACGCTCAGCTGGCTGGGTAATGAGATCGCAGGGTTAATAAACGGCGGCAACAGTGAGATCATAAATGCCCAGCCTTTCGGGTTGGCTATCGCAGTGACAAAACCTTGTGCCGCCAACGATAACGCAGAGATATCATTCGGCGCCGACGTCTCTTCCTTTGGGATTGCCATTTTGCCACGCGATCGCCACATTTGTATGCCGAGATACGCCAGATACGCGCCCCCCACATACTTAAACACCTGAAACACGCTAGGATAGTTCAGCATCACGGCCGCCACCCCTACCACTGACGCAATCGCCACAAGGCCGACGCCAATGAGCTCGCCCCACATCATATGTAGGCTACGCTTAACTCCGATAGTCATTCCCAGGGTCATGGATAGTGTCATACACATTCCCGGTGTGATTGAAACAAAAAAGAAGGTGGGAATAAATAGCGTCAACATCGTGGTATCAATCAAGGCAGTTGGCATATCACTTAATCAGAACAAAGAGTTAGAAAGGCTATTAGTGAACACGCTTTAGTCGATGAAATCAAGCACGCTTGAGATCTCGTTGACTGTTTTATTTGCAACCAACTGATTAGCCTTGTTGCCGTTTAGACGTCCAGAAGTAAAAATATCCATTGACTTCATTTTACCTAACTCATAGCATCAATAACCAGAACGACAGCAAGAGCGCGGGACAGACCGCTGAGTCAGTCGGCTGTGATCAAATTTATCGCCAAGGACATGTGATGATTGAGATATCCAAACTCAACAAGGTATTCGAACTCGGGGAGCGCCGAATTCATGCCCTTAACGACATCAACTTATTTATCCCGAAAGGAAAAGTATTTGGTGTGATCGGTGCCTCTGGTGCCGGCAAAAGTACGCTGATCCGAATGGTTAACCTGCTCGAGCGCCCGACCAGCGGCACGGTAAAGGTAGGCGGCGTTAACCTCACCGCGTTATCCAATCGCGATCTAACCCAAGCTCGCCGCCAAATCGGGATGATTTTCCAACACTTTAACCTACTGTCATCGCGATCGGTCTTCGACAACATCGCCCTACCGCTTGAACTGAGCGGCGCGAGCAGTGAAGAGATTGAAACACGCGTCACCGAGTTACTCGATTTAGTTGGTTTAGCCGACAAGCGTCATGTCTATCCGGCTAGCCTCAGTGGCGGACAAAAACAACGTGTCGCGATTGCCCGCGCACTGGCGCCAAGCCCAGATGTATTATTGTGTGATGAAGCCACTAGCGCACTGGATCCTGCTACGACACAATCGATTTTGTCACTGCTACAAACCATTAATGAAAAGCTCAACCTGACCATTTTATTGATCACCCACGAAATGGACGTGGTGAAGCGCATTTGTCACGACGTTGCCATTATTGGTGACGGTGAATTGGTCGAATCTGGCCCAGTGGGCGACATTTTTGCCCATCCGAAATCCGACTTAGCGAAACAATTTATCCGCTCAACCTTGGATTTATCGGTGCCTTATGACTATGCCCAACGCTTAAAAGATACCTACTTTGACGGCAGCTACCCCTTGATTCGCCTAGAATTTACAGGCGCTACCGTGGATGATCCATTGATCAGTCAGATATCAAGGCTGTTTGATATCGACATCAGCATTTTAAGCTCTGATATCGACTACGCTGGCGGCATCAAATTCGGCTTACTACTGGCAGAGATTATGGGCCCGAAAAAAGCGGTCGAAGACGCCATCCACTATCTCAACCAGCACCATGTCAACACGGAGGTACTTGGCTATGTTAATTGATCAACTCATAAATTGGGTCAACGAAAACAACGCCCTGCTTAACTTGCTTGCCGAAGCTACAGGTCAAACCCTGTATATGGTCTTTGCCTCCGGCCTGATAGGCTTTGCCATTGGGATCCCATTAGGTGTGATGCTGCACGTCACCAAAAAAGGGGGGCTGCTAGCGCAACCCAAGTTTAACCAAGCGCTCGGCGCGGTGGTGAATATTGGTCGCTCGATCCCTTTTATTATCTTATTGGTTGCGATTATTCCCTTTACCCGCTTGCTCGTCGGCACCTCGATTGGAACAGCGGCAGCAATTGTCCCGCTGACAGTGGGCGCCATCCCTTTCGTTGCACGTCTGGTCGAAGCAGCGCTTTTAGAGCTGCCACCGGGATTAGAAGAAGCAGCCAAAGCCATGGGCGCTACCCCCTTGCAAATTATCTATAAAGTACTCGTACCCGAAGCGCTACCTGGCATTATTAATGGCGCAACCATTACCTTGGTCACCCTTGTCAGCTACTCTGCTATGGCTGGAGCCGTGGGCGGTGGCGGCCTAGGCGATGTCGGTATCCGCTACGGCTACCAGCGCTTTGATACCACGGTTATGTTGATCACCGTTGTCATGCTAGTCGTGCTGGTACAAGCCATACAATCTTTAGGCGATTATTTGGTACGCCGAACCGATCACCGATAATAAAACACAACACTTACCGTAAACGACGGACAATCTTATCAAGGGAGACAGACAATGAAGACCACCATTAAAACACTTTTAACCACCTTAGGCCTCGCCTCCACACTCCTACTCACCGGGTGCGGAGAAAAAGAGCAAGCCGCTAGCGATGCCAACAGCATCACCGTGGGCGTGATGGCAGGCGAAGAAGCACAAGTGGCCGAGCACGCAGTAAAAGAAGCCAAGAAGTTAGGCCTCGACGTTGAGCTGATCACCTTTACCGATTATGTGTCGCCCAACGTGGCACTCGACGATGGATCGGTTGATGTGAATGCTTCTCAGCACAAGCCTTACTTAGATGCGCAAATCAAAGATCGCGGCTACGAGTTTGCGATTGCTGGCAACACCTTTGTGTATCCGATTGCGGCCTATTCTTACAAGCTAGATAGCGTCGAGGATCTACCAGAAGGCGGTAAAATTGCCGTGCCAAACAACCCATCGAACCTAGGCCGTTCACTGGTATTGCTTGAGCAACAAGGCATCATCAAGCTCAAAGAAGGTGCTGGCATCAGCGCTACCAAGCTCGATATCGTTGAAAACCCGAAAAACGTGGAAATCATCGAGCTAGAAACTCCACAACTGCCTCGCTCACTGGAAGATGTGGACATTGCCATCATCAACAATACCTTTGCCGCTGGCATCGGCCTAACCCCAAGCAAAGACGGCCTGTTTGTTGAAGGGAAGGACTCACCCTACGTGAACCTGATTGTAGCCCGCAAAGACAACGTAGACGCAGAGAACGTGAAAACCTTTGTAAAAGCCTACCAAACTGACGCGGTTTACAACGCCGCGATGGAAATCTTTGACGGGGCGGTGGTGAAAGGCTGGTAAGTCAACCGCTCGAAAAACATCAGCGCCCCGTTGGAGGCATCAAATCTCGTTACCATCGTTCGCAATAAAAACGATAGCAATAAAAACGCCACAATCACTTGTGGCGTTTTTTTTAATCATGGCGCACTGTCTTTTAACTTGCAGCGGTGACGGGAAGCACGCGTTTTAAAATATCCGCAAGCGTCACCACGCCAATCATTTCCCCCTCTTTACTCACCACCGCAAGCTGAACGCTGGCTTCACGCATGCGCGCTAGCGCTTCGTAGATGGGGGTGTTGGCATCCAAAACATAGGCATTGCGAGCGACATCGCGTGCAAGTCGGTCTGCCGGTTCGAGTAGCGTATCCCGGACGTGAACCACTAACGGCTTAAGCCCTTTGTTACCRAACACCAAAATACGCAGATGCCCTGACGACACGGCGACAGCGCGCACCTCTGCGACCGTTGCATGTTTATCAACATGAGCCATCACCTGTCCCTGGGTGACCAAGGTTTCGATCGCAATCGAGCTCAGATCGATCAACCCCGATAATTGTCGTTGAATCGCTGGTTGCAAGGTACCGACTTTGCCGGAGTGTTCAACCAATTGACGAATGGTTTGAATATCTTGTCCCCCTACCGCGGCGCTTTCTACTGGCTCAACCCCTGAGGCTTTCACCAAGCGATTGGCAATACGGTTGACCCAGCGAAGTAACGGACGTAACGGCCACACATAAGCACGCGAGACAACACCGATTGCCAGTGCTGACTTTTCTGGATGAGCAATCGACCAAGATTTCGGTGCCATCTCACCCACAACGAGGTGCAAAAATGTCACCACGAACAGCGCAAACCCGAAGGCCGCCGCATCAGCCGCCCAAGCGGGTAAGCCAACCGCGAGAAAGACGGGCCCTAACCATGCATCTACCGCCGGCTTGGTGACCGCCCCGAGTGCAAAGGTACAAAAGGTGATCCCTAATTGCGCCCCTGCCAGCATCAAGGTCAAATCATTCATGCCACGCAGCGCTGCCCTCGCCGACCCACTCTCAACCGCCATTTCTTCCAAACGATGTCGACGCGCACCCATCAAGGCAAACTCAATAATGACAAAAAAGCCACTCAATACAATCAAAGCCAGCGTGACAACACTAACCATCAAAGGATCAGTCATTGGTTATCCTCCGCAATGGGCTGCTCGATAAGCGTAACCCGCACTGACGTGGGGATATGTCGCTCGATGCTTAACACATCCACCTCAAGATGACGCACGATCGGCTGACTCTCCGCCAGTTCGGATGGATCAATCGGCAGCGAGATGGTCACCGTGTCCCCTACAGCTGGCAATGCGCCACATGCCGCAATCAATACCCCTGCAATGGTTTCGACATCGTCCCGCGGCAGAGCATAGCCAATCGCACGCTCCACTTCGTCGATGTGCACATCACCATCCATCAACCAGACATTGTCACTTTCAGGGATAACCGCCTCGGCATGATCACAATCATGCTCGTCGGTAATTTCTCCCACGATCTCCATGGCCAAATCTTCAATCGTTAACACACCAGCAAAGCCGCCATATTCATCAATCACACACGCCAGTTGATTGGTCGTGCGCACCAACTGATCTAGCGCATTTGGCAACGGCATTAATGTGGGGAGAACACTGGCAGGACGCATCACTGACGCCACGGTATCATTTGAATCCGCCTCTGTTTTCGCGAGGACGTCTGACAGGTGAACCACGCCCACAGGCGCATCATTATCATCAAGCACAGGATAACGGGTGTGGGCTTGCGCCATCAGCGCCAACAATTCGGACAGCTTGGTTTCTGGCGACACCCAATCAACTTGCGAACGCGGCACCATTGCATGCTCAACATCGCGCGCAGGAAAATCCAGGATCCGATCCATCATCAGTGACAACTCCACCGGCAAATCTCCGCTTTCTCGCGAGTCGGCGATAATATGGTGTAAGTCGTCTTCTGAGGCACTCATATCAAGATCATGCACCGGTTGAATCCCCACAATACGCAGCACCAGGTTGGCGGATTTATCAAAGAAACTGATGATCCAACCAAACACCGACATATAAATCAGTGTCGACCGCGACATCATACGCGCCATGGGTTCAGCATTGGCAATGGCTAAGTTTTTCGGGTAAAGCTCACCCAAAATCATTTGCACAATCATCGCCACCGCAAGCGTCGCCATGGTGCCAATCGCGATCCCCGCTTCCAGCGACAAGCCTAGTTGTTGCAATAAAACGCCCATCGACTCGCCGACCAGAGGCTCGGCAACAAAGCCCAACACCAAGCCGGTGACCGTGATACCAAGCTGCGCGCCAGATAACATAAAGCTCGTCCGTTTTGTCACCGCCAGCGCCCGTTTTGCCGACGCATCGCCCGTCGCAGCTAAGGTCGCAAGCTTTGCGCGATCGACCGCCATATAGGCAAACTCTTGCGCCACAAAGTAGCCATTAGCGGCAATAATTAACAAGATAAAGAAAAGACCGAGCAGGAGGGTAATCATAGGTTCAATCATGACTGCATCCTTTGTTGGTGACAACGTACCAGTGAAGGGGAGTGACAATCGACGCGTGTTGGATCCACAAAATATGCCTTATGTAAAAATAGGAATTGAAGTATATTCTGGTGATATCAATATAGTCTAGTTAATTTTTGTACACCCCACCGTCGCGCGTTTGGTAGCCAAGAGCGTCTGTGCTTTTTTTCAGGAAAATGGTGGGCTTAGCTTGACCCGGCCAGTGGCCGCTAGTCGGATGTCGTGGCATCGACTAAGTTGGAATACTGGAAGTGAAAAGAGGATTACCTCTAACGTGAAAGCGATAAACAACATCGTAATACTCGGTCTGCCTATCAGTTTCAGAGTTGAGTGATGAGAGTCATTCCATTGGATTCAGAGAGTTAGGTGACTGATTTTATCAACAACGCCATTCATCCTTCCTAACTGTAACGTCACGCTTACAAATTAATGTCATTGGATACATTTAATAAGTCGCTAATTACGCTAAAACACGTATAACAACAAAGACTATTAATGAGGGTTTTAGCTATGAAAAAAATAATTTTTCTATCCGCTGTAATCGGCTCTATTTTTTCACTCAATGCTTTTGCAGCACCAATCTCAACGGCAGAAGTTGAGCAGGCTCAAAAGGCTTGGGGGGCAGGCATTGTTGCAATCGGCAAAGCAAGCGACGCAAGAAAAGTTGCAATAGAGCATATAGAAGAGCTCTATGCTTTTGAAAGCGGAACAGTATTATTTAAACCGACATTAGCATCCGTTGATGTAGTGGTCAAGAAAAACTGGCCACCAGTTTATAGTTAATCCAGTATTTTTCCTCTGCCACGTTCGGACTCATACCGCTATTATGCTGATGTGGCCTAAGTTGGCTGTAATACCCGATTAAATATTTCAGTATATGCGCTTGAGCCTGCGAAAATGAACGGTAACCATAAGTCGGCACCCATTCTGTCTTCAAACTTCTGAAAAAGCGCTCCATTGGCGCGTTATCCCAGCAGTTACCACGGCGGCTTAAGCTTTGCTTTATTTGCCGTTTCCAGAGTGTCTGACGGAACTTACGGCTCGTATAATGGCTACCCTGGTCGCTATGAAACATCACGCCTTTAGGGCGTCCACGGCTCTCATATGCCATTTTCAATGCGTTACTGGTTAACGTGCTGTCCGGTGACAACGACATTGCCCAGCCAACCGGTTTTCGTGCAAATAAATCAATAACGACAGCCAGATAAGCCCATCGACTGCCGGTCCAAATGTATGTGACGTCACCACACCAAACTTGATTTGGTGCTTCAACGTTAAACTGTCGGTCTAAATGGTTCGGTATCTCAACATGTTCATCGCCTGTCTTCTTGTATGTATGGCTGGGGACTTGGCAGCTCACTAAGCCAAGCTTCTCCATCAGTTTACTGGCACGATAACGGCTTAGCGGGACATCTTGATCCGTCGCCACTCGCGCAATACTACGCGCGCCAGCAGAGCCTTCACTGTCGCGAAAGATCCTCTTGACCTTGGCTTCTTCCATGACTTTTTGGGCACATACCGGCTTTTTTGAACGTTGTTGCCAGTGACGAAAGCTGCTGCGATGTACGCTAAATACTTGGCACAGTTTGTTAACTGGATAGCTCGTCTTGAGTTTCTCGATTATCGAGAATTGTTCAGAGAGTCGGACATCAAGAGAGCGGTAGCCTTTTTTAAAATGTCATTATGCTCCTCAAGGCGCGCCAGCTTTTTCTTTAGCTCCCGAATTTCAATTTGCTCTTGTGTGATGGGGGAAGCATGAGGCGTAACGCCTTGTTGCTCTTGTCTCAGTTGTCTTACCCACTTGTCCATGGTGGATTTGCCCACGCCCATGGCAGTAGCTGCTTCGATAATCGTGTAGTTTTGTTCGAGAACAAGCTCAGCGGCTTCACGTTTAAATTCAGCGCTGAAAGTACGTCTTGTGCGTTTGGTCATGGTTTCACCTGTCATGCTATGAGGCGTATCTTAACACCTCTAATCAGGTGGCCAAATTCACTATGCCACTACAGCCAAATTCACTATGCCGCCCATGGCAGTAGCTGCTTCGATAATCGTGTAGTTTTGTTCGAGAACAAGCTCAGCGGCTTCACGTTTAAATTCAGCGCTGAAAGTACGTCTTGTGCGTTTGGTCATGGTTTCACCTGTCATGCTATGAGGCGTATCTTAACACCTCTAATCAGGTGGCCAAATTCACTATGCCACTACAAAGCGCCTCACTATAAATTAGTGATGTTCCGCTCCCCCGCCGGCTATGGCAAAACAACCATGGCCGCACAATGGCTGGCTGATCAGTCCCATGTTGGCTGGTTTAGTATTGATGACAGTGACAATGATAGCTTCCGCTTTATTAACTACTTGTTACAAGCCCTGCATCAAGCCACGCAAGAAGGCTGCGCAAACACCATTAAGCTTGCTGAGAAGCGCCAATTCTCATCGCTTCGTGCACTTTTATCCGATGTGTTTGCCGAGTTAGCGAATTTTCATGCTACCAGCTATCTGGTATTGGATGATTATCAGCTTATTGATAACGAAGAAATCCATGAAGCCATGCGTTTTTTCATCAAGCACATGCCGGATAACCTCACTTTGGTCGTCACTTCACGAGCCAACCCGCCATTGGGCACCGCGAACTTGCGTGTTCGTGACTTAATGATCGAAATCGGGAACGAATTACTCGCCTTTGATAACGAAGAGACCACCCGCTTTTTTAATCAACGCGTGGCCAATGGGGTCGATGAGTCAACCGCCAATGCCTTGTGTACCTACGTTGAAGGTTGGCCGTCAGCATTGCAACTGATTGCGATTCAAGCACAGCACCAAAAGCGTACGCTCATGCAAAGCGCGGCCTCGTGTGCCAGCTTTAACCATGCCCACCTTTGGGACTATTTAGCGGAAGAAGTGTTTGATTTACTTGATACTGAAACCCGTCAGTTTTTGATGAAAGTGTCGGTATTAGAAATGTTCAACGATGAATTAGTCTATGCCTTAACGGAGCGCGATGACGCGTTGGGGATGCTGGAGTCACTGAATCGCTACGGTTTATTTATTTATCCACTCGAAGGCGACAACAACTGGTTCCGTTTTCACCATTTATTTGCTGAATTTCTCGCCCATGAGCGCCAAGCTCGGATCCCACAGCAGCAACAAACACTGCATCGGCAAGCGGCCTTAGCTTGGCTCAAGCTTGAATCGCCACATCAAGCACTGCGCCACGCACGTTATGGCGAGGATGATGCCCTGTTGGCAGATATCCTGAATCAATATGGTTGGCGGATGTTTAACCGTGGGGAGCTATCGACCCTCGAAGCGGCTATCAGCAAGCTAAATAACGAGTACTTGTACCAGTATCCGAGTTTAAGCCTACTTCGAGCTTGGCTTGCACAAAGCCAGCATCGCTATCATGAAGTGGGTGAGCTATTAGCAAGTGCAGAAAAAGCCTATCAAGCTCGCGAAATACCGCTCGACATTGATTATCAAGGCAATGCCAATGCGCTACTTGCACAGGTGGCAATTAATGCTAACGACCCAGAGCGGGCCATGCGCCTGGCTGAAAAAGCACTTGAGCAACTAGATAGCGCCAATTACCGTGGCCGTATTGTCGCGACATCTGTCGTTGGCGAGGTGAACCATGTGCTCGGCGAGCTCGATCGTGCCTTATCGATGATGCAACAAACGGAAAAACTCGCTCGCCAGCACCAAGTGTATCACCAGGCACTTTGGGCAATTTTACAACAAAGTGAAATTCTTCTGGCACAAGGCTATGTGCAAGCGGCATTTGAGCTGCTCGACAGTGCCGATCAACTCATTGAAGATCAGCAATTACACCAAGTTCCTTTACATGAATTTGCTTTACGTCTTCGCGCACAAATTCTTTGGTGTTGGAACCGTTTAGACGAAGCCGAAGCCTGTGCCTACAAAGGGCTCCAAGTGCTAGAGAATCAGCCCCCGAGCATGCATTTACACAGTTATTCCATGCTCGCTCGCGTCGCGGTCAGCCGCGGTGAACTCGACAAAGCTGCCAAGCACATTGAGCATATTGAGCATCTATTACGTGAGTCGGTTTATCATGTCGATTGGACCGCTAACGCGTCTTTATCGTTGTTACTCTATTGGCAAGCCAAACACGAGCTTCCTCATACGGAGGAGTGGCTCCATCAAGCCGTTCGCCCCGCATCGGCCTGTAATCACTTTAGCCAGCTTCAATGGCGTAATATCGCCCGGGCGCACCTCCATCTAGGTCAGTATGATCAGGCTCGCCAAGCCATTGATTTTCTCCGTCGCGAGGCGAACCAAGCCAATCTCGTGACAGATAAGAACCGAAATCTTATCGTGGAAGCGGTGCTCGCCAGTAAAGAGCATGAAACTGAGTATGCGAAAATGCAGCTTCAAGAAGCGCTTTTACTCACTAATCAGACGGGTATGATGGGTAACTTTTTAATTGAGGGTGACGCTATCTCATCGCTGTTGCATGCATTGATCGAACAACAAGCGCTTGGCGCGTTAGAACGTCATCGTGCACAACAGTTACTGAAAGAAATCGCCAGCCATCAACGCTCTCGCTCAACCCACTTTGATGAAGCCTTTGTCGAAAAACTGGTGAAGCATCCAAACGTTCCTGAATTAGTACGAACCAGCTCATTGACCCAGCGGGAGTGGCAGGTACTTGGCTTGATTTATTCAGGATTCAGTAACGAGCAAATTGCTCATGAACTGGATGTCGCCGGGACAACCATTAAAACCCACATCCGTAACCTTTATCAAAAACTCAACATTGCCAATCGCAAAGAAGCGGTCGTCACCGCCGAAAACCTCTTGCAACTGATGGGCAATTAACCTCGCACCACTACGCCCTCAGAGATTTCTGGGGGAGTAGTTATTATTCCGCCTCAGCCTACATTTTGTGATACTTTGTTGAATTATCAAAAAATTTTCTCATCGATGTACTGAGTTATAACGCGATCACAGTTGGTGCAATTCACTTCTCAGTAAGCTTGACCTCCCTACAAAGCATTAAAGGTCAACCTGATGAATTATCCGTTAAAAAAACATCCTCTTGCACTGCCTTTTACGATTGCCTCGGCGATTGTATTAACAGGCTGTCAATTGAATGACGATAACCCTAATGTTGATACCAGCCCAACCCCCAGCGCTCGTGATGCGGGCACCAGCGATGCCAGTGTGCTATTTGCTGACGCCGATACCCTGCTCACTCATCAAACCAACGCCACCTCGCTGACCTTGTATTATTCCGCTGATGGCACGATGCGCTATAACCCGGACACACAGCAGGTGGAAAACGCCACCGCGAGTGTCGAATCTACCCTTGCCACCCGCGATAATTGGCAGGCATCGTTTCCCCATTTGCAAGGTAACGTCAAAGGGTTCGATTTTGATTTTGTTTCCGCCAATGTTGCGCTGAAGCAATGGCTCAAAGGGCAGCTTCTCGCTATCGCCAAAGAGGGTGATACCGTATTAACCGCAACCGATGTGCAACCGGCCCGCGCGCTCGATGCCTTGTATGCAGAACACGCCGAAAAACTTAACTTTGGTGCCATTCCTGACGCTGGACACACTGAGTTTCGTCTCTGGGCTCCTACCGCACAGCAAGTGTCACTCGTGCCTTATCAAGCTGCTAGCGAAGAAGGCGCGCCAAAACAGCGCCAAACGCCCATTAAAATGGATTTCGACGCCGAGTCGGGAAGCTGGCATGTCGCCACCACTGCGCTAAACCACGGAGACTATTACCGTTATCAACTGTCGGTCTATCACCCTGCTACGCATCGTATCGAGCGTCTCGAAGTCACGGATCCTTACTCACATAGCTTGTCGACCAACTCAAGCTATTCACAGGTGGTCGATCTGAATGCATCAGCGCTTAAACCCAGTGGTTGGGATACGCTGAGTGCGCCTCACTCGCAGCAGAATCCCGCCAACGGTGTGATTTATGAGGCGCACGTGCGTGATTTTTCCGCGCTCGATCAATCTACTCCCCAAAACCTGCGCGGTAAGTACCTTGCTTTTACACAAAACACCACTGAGCCGGTCAAACACGTAACCGCGCTTGCGCAATCTGGAGTCACTCACTTGCACCTGCTCCCCGTGTTTGACATTGCCTCCATCAACGAGGACGCGGCACAGCGTATCGATGTCATCGACCGCTTCTCCGCGCTATGTGACAAAGCACCCTCGCTAAAAGATACCCCGAGGCTGGCCAGTGAGTGCGACAACAATCAAACCATCCAAGCGGCCTTAACGGATTTAGCCGCCCAAGACAGTGCTGATACCCCCTATGTGCAAACGGTAATGGCGGCGATGCGTCAATACGACAGCTTTAACTGGGGTTACGATCCTTTCCATTACACCGTGCCCGAAGGCAGTTATGCCACCGAACCTGAGGGCACCGCGCGTATCCTCGAGTTTCGTAAAATGATCATGGCGATTAAACAGAATATCGGCATGAATGTGGTGATGGATGTGGTCTACAACCACACCCACCAAGCAGGTTTAGGGCCCTATTCTGTGCTAGATAAAGTCGTGCCTTGGTATTATCAGCGCCTTAACCCCGTCACTGGCGACGTTGAGCAATCCACTTGCTGCTCAAATACCGCGCCTGAGCATCGCATGTTTGCCAAACTGATCGATGACTCAATTGCCACCTGGGTCAAAGACTACAAAATCGATGCCTTCCGTTGGGACTTGATGGGTCATCACCCGTTGGCCCAGATCGAGCACACACTTGCCGTTGCCCGTGGCATCAACCCAGATGTGTATTTCTATGGTGAAGGCTGGAACTTCGGTGAAGTTGCCAACGATCGCCAGTTTGTCCAAGCCACCCAAGCAAACCTGGCAGGCACAGGTATTGGCTCATTTTCTGACCGACTTCGGGATGCGGTTCGTGGCGGCGGTCCATTCGATGGCGGCGAATACCTACGCAAAAACCAAGGCTTTGGTAATGGTCAATGGGTCGCCCCCAATGATTTACAACAGCAAAACAGCGGGGAAAGAGCCAGTGCCCTGCATAATGCCGATCTAGTTCGTTTGGGTATGGCGGGTAACTTAAAAGATTTTCAGTTACAAATTGCCAATGGTGATGTCGTGCGCGGTGACGAGGTTGATTACAACGGTCAACCGGCTGGCTACGCGCAAGATGCTTGGGAGGTTCAAAACTATGTCTCCAAGCACGACAACCAAACCTTGTGGGATAACAATCAATACAAATTCCCTTACGCCATGCCACTCGAGACACGCGTTCGTGCCCAAGCCGTGTCACTCTCCACTGCACTGCTGGGACAAGGGGTGCCTTTTATTCACATGGGCAGCGAACTGCTTCGTTCAAAATCCATGCAGCGTGACTCCTACGACTCAGGCGATTGGTATAACCGCGTCGACTTTACTCAACAAACCACGCAGTGGGATCAAGGGCTGCCGCGTGAAGATAAAGACGGCTACAACTGGCCAACGATTGAAACCGTGATTGCCAACCACAACAGCGAGGCCAAACCAACACCACAGGCAATCAGCAACATGGACAGCTACTTTAATGAGCTGGTGGCACTACGTATGTCATCAGGGCTGTTCCACTTAGGCCAAGGCAGTGTGATCAACCAACGTGTCAGCTTTCACAACACGGGCTCCTCACAAATCCCCGGGTTAATTGTGATGCAGCTTGATAACAGTGGCAGTCTGCACGACAGCACAATTGATGCAACGCGTGACGGGGTTATCGTCGCGATCAATGCCTCAGGCGCGGCGGTCAATACCTTTGATAACATCAACGCCACCGGCTATCAGCTTCACAGCTTACAAGCCAATGCGGGCAACGGCTCGATCGCTTATAACCAACAGGCCGCTCACGTAACCAACGGCAAACTCACCGTACCCTCTTGGTCCGTCGCCGTGTTCGAGAAACCTCACCAACCTTAACCATTAATCGGAGTCTCCGGGGGGAGTTTTGCTCCCCCTTTTTTAATCAGCTCTATCCCGCGCGATTCATCTCGGTATAATGCAGCCTTTAGCTTTTTATCGATGAATGGCATTATGATCAAGAATCTGGTCTCCACCTATCTGAAAGGGATCGCAATGGGCGCCGCTGACGTCGTTCCTGGCGTATCTGGCGGCACCATCGCGTTTATTACTGGCATCTATACACTATTGCTGGAAAGTATTCGGCGTATTACCCCGAGCTTGTTCTCGCTCTGGCGGCGCAAAGGCTTTAAGGCCGTATGGCAACACATCAACGGCACCTTTTTGTGTGTGTTATTAGCCGGAATTTTAAGCAGTATCGCAGGTTTAGCGAAGGGCATTAGTTGGATGCTGGCCAACCATCCCATCCCTCTGTGGTCTTTTTTCTTTGGTCTTATTATTGCATCAGCATTGCATATCGCCAAACAGCTCCCCGCCCCTAAAATCACGCTAAGAACGGTACTCGCCGCGCTTATCGGTATCGGCTTTGCGTATTGGATCACCGTCGCTAATCCGTTGCAATTGACAGCCAGCCCGCTCACCGTCTTTTTATCCGGCGCCATTGCCATATGCGCCATGATTCTACCTGGGATCTCGGGCAGCTTTATACTGTTACTGCTCGGCATGTATAGCCCGATTCTAGACGCGGTACATCAAGGCCAATGGGATATGCTCGGCTTACTCGCCTTGGGTGCCATCGTCGGCTTATTGAGTTTTTCTCATTTACTGTCCTGGTTATTAGAGCGTTTTTATGCAGTAACACTCGCCTTCCTTACCGGTTTAATGTTAGGCACATTGGGTAAGATTTGGCCTTGGAAACATACTCTTACCTGGCGGACTAACTCATCAGGTGAACAAGTCCCTTTGATGCAAGATAACCTTCTACCGGGCGCGTACGAGGCAATCGTGGGACATCCGGCACAAGTTGGCCTCGCGGTGATTGCCATGATTACGGGCTTTGTGCTGGTATTGCTGTTGGAGCGCTTCTCGCCTAAACAGGACTAAACCATGAATGTTTCATCCTCACGCATGCCCGTGAGTCGCCGTTTATTGATCCCTGCCAGTATCATTATGCTGGTGGCGCTTGCGTTTTTTACGCCAACTTGGCTAACCACTTTTGTTGAAAGTGAAAACAGCCCGGCATCCGCATCAACACACTCATCCATGCTAACAGATGCGTGCGTGCTCAATCAGCAGACTTGCCAATATAAAGGCTACCAAGCATCACTCGCTGAGCCGACGGTGCGCCCTATGAATACAAATAGACTGACGGTCATCAGCCCCGAACCACTCGAGCGAGATACCTTACTGGTCAAGCTCAAAGGCGTGGAGATGAACATGGGTGAGTACCGGCTTGCGCTCAAAAAAACCGATGAGCAAACCTACCAAGGAGAATTAATGTTGCCCGTCTGCACAGAAGATAGCATGACATGGGTAGGCACGATTACGCTTGATAACAAAGCAAAAAACCATTTCCCCATTAAAGTACGCATGGAGCGATAATGAGTAAAAAAGCTTGGCTAGTCGCCATTATTGCCATTTGTGTTGGCTTAGGCGCACGCGCCCTTTATGACAATTACCAACAAACACAACAACAAGCGCAAGCTGGCGCGTTGCAGTCCGATGGGCAGCCTTTCAACCTATATAATGTTGACGATCCCCGACCAAGGATTGTTTATTTCGGCTACACCCATTGCCCTGATGTATGTCCAACATCACTTGCGGTTTTGTCGGCGGCATTAAAGTCGCTGCCAGAGTCGACGCAAAAGGCGGTATCGCCTGTATTTATCACGCTGGATCCAAAACGTGATACCAGCGAAAAAGCCGCCGAGTATGCGCATTTTTTCCATCCTCTAATCACAGGCGTCAGCGGCTCCAAGGCGCAAATTGATCAACTTGCGAAACGCTATGGTGTGTTGTATCGCATCACCGAGCTGGAAGACTCCGCCATGGACTATGCCGTTGACCATAGCTCCTTTTTTTATTTTCTCTCACCGAACGGTGAACTCGTAGAGAAAGTCCCTCACACCTTAAATCCTGAGATGCTGGTTGCAGCCATTGAGCGGGTGACTGAACAAAACAAGGAATAGCAATGACATCATTCAAATCTTTTATTGCCGCTATCGCTTTTATGGTTGCCCCATTGGTGCATGCCCATGGTGAGTTTTTTATTCATGATGCCTATGCGCGTGCCACTGCACCTGGCGCACCAAATAGCGCCGCTTTCATGGTGCTCGATAATCAAAGCAAGGTGTTAAAACGGGTGGTGAGTGCGAGCACACCGGCGGCAAAACGGGTAGAGTTGCATGAGCATGCAATGATAGATGGCATGATGGAAATGCGACAAATTGCGCAAATCCTAGTGCCTGAAGGCGAGCAAGTCACATTAAAGCCAGGTGGCCTGCATGTGATGCTCTTTGACTTGGTAAAACCTTTAGAGGTTGGGGAACATATTTCACTGAGATTAACCACCGCTGATGGCCACACGCTAACCAAGCAAATTCCGGTAAAAACCGTCATGGCTGGCATGAAACATCACAGCGGTAGCGAATAAGAGGCAGTAACGGCGGCCGCAAGATTGCACAAAAAACAGCCAAAAAAGGCGAAAGCGGTCATCTCGTGTTAACTGCGTCAAGGTATGATAGCTAAGTGAAGGGTTGGCAAGCAAAATCTCTTGTTAGCGTCTAAGATTAGGTGTGATCACGTTTAAGCGTGATACTTCTAACGTTATGACGATTTTAAACAACAGTCGAGGTTATCTATGAAAATCCGTCCAATGGCTCTAGCTGCGGTCGTATCAAGTGTTTTATTGATGGGCTGTACCAATACCACCGCATTACAACAAAGCGTCAATGATTTATCAGCAAAGGTCGACGCGCTCTCCAATGACGTTTCAATGATGAAAAATGACGTTAGTGAGACGAAAAACACATTAGGCATGGCCTATGATGAAGCCAAACGTGCGAATAAGCGCATTGATAATATGGCGCAGTCATACACAAAATAAACTTTTAACAACGCTTACTCATCGTTGAAATAAATAGACGCTAAATCGGTAAGCTATCTTAATAAACGGCGCACGATGCGCCGTTTGTTATTTTTTGACTCCCGGGCGATTAACTGACGGGACGAGCGTATCTGCTTGAGACGTTGATTGTTGTTCTATCTGTCGCCAGATTTCCTGTTGTGCTGACGTGAGAGAAGCAACCTCAATCGGGAGCCCCTCTTGTACCACTAAAGCCGCTCGGTAACGCTGTGTTGATAGGCCAAAGTGCTTAAATAAAGATAAAATCCTTGGATCCGGTGCTCGGGTGATGCGTTTATCCGCCTCATCAGGCGTATCAGAGAGCGGGCGATGCGCCTCAACCATTACACGTCCATCAGGCTCAAGACTCACTTTGGTCGGTGTATCAATAATACGCACAGGCGTACGAACATCCACGGCATCAAATAACCAAGCAATGTCATTCGGCCGCAAACGAATACAGCCTGCACTGACCCGTAAGCCAATCCCAAACGATTTATTGGTCCCGTGGATTAAATACTCACCATGCCCATAACCCAAGCGTAACGCATGTTTACCCAGGGGGTTATCAGGGCCGGCGGGTACCACATCGGGCAAGCTGATTCCGCGCGTTTGTCGGTATTCATCTTTAATGCTCTGAGGCGGGGTCCATGTCGGATTTTTTCGCTTTTGACTAATGAAGGTATCCATTTTTGGCGTATCTCGCCCAATCCGTCCAATACCAATGGGAAAGATATGAACACGCCGACGGGTGTTTTTCTCTGTTGATGAAAGAGGCTCTCCGGTTTCGGTAACCGCGGCATCCTGCGCGGGAAAGTAATAAAGGCGAAGCTCAGCCAAGTTAATCACAATCCCTTCATGGGGCGGTTTCGGCAATAAGTACTGCTGAGGTAAACGTATCAAGGCGCCCGCTTCAGGTAAGTAGGGATCCACACCCGGGTTCAGCGCCAATAGCGCTAAAAAACCGACATTATACTGTTTGGCAATGGCTTCAAGGTGTTCACCCTCTTCAACCTGATGTGTTTCAAGGGATCCGACTAACCGACTTCCGTCCGTGGGTAACAGGTAACTCGCAGCCTGTCCAGTGGGTATATAAAGTATCCACAGCAGCAACCCTACCCGTGTCGAGAGCCGAATCATTGGCCCACGCATCGATAGGCAGTGACTAAAAATAAACACGCGCCCCAGCTGCTCCTTGATATTCACGCTTGGTTTTCCTCTCAATACCGATGACACCCGTCTATCTATCAATAACTTTAAACCCCTGTTTTTCACCAACCTAACACCAAATAGGCTCGCAACAAAAAGCAAATTCTTGCCGGGCCTAGGTGCTGCGAGCCGGTCGTTAGCCGCTGGCGTAAAATGGTATACGATGAGAAAGTGCGCACAAAGTAGCGTTTCTCGCTGATTTTTTGGGTGATTTAAGTGATATACTGCATACTTTGAACAGGGCGATTTGGCCACAAACGCTGTGTCGATGTTTTGGTAGGAGTAAAACGTTTTTGTTAGATGATCTGGTCTCGCTGGCACTGCGCCAGTTTCAGCAAGATTGTGTCAAGCTGTGCGAACATCACTATCCGACAGTTCACAATCGAGGCATGCGCGATACGCATATGGGTAAAGCGTTAGCGCGTCGCTTGATGCGTGTGCTTGAAGCGCATGATAGACCGGCACAGTTTCATCTTCTCGACGACACTCGCCCTCATAGCCAGACCGTGTACAAACTCCAGTTAGATGACAGCGCGATTTATATCCTTGCGCACCGCTTACTTAGTGGCAATAATGCCTGTCGAGACGCGTTAGTTCGTGATGTAGCTTGGCTACTCAACAACGGTATTACTGACCCTTCTGAGCCTGGACGCGTGATCATTGTGAGCGATCACTGGATTGACCGGACGAACGCGAGTAAAGCCGTTCCCTCATGGTGGTTAGGCCACCAGCCCATTCATGCCGATGCCTATCGAGCGCAAGGTATTCGCCTCGTAACTGCAACCACTAGCCTCTCAGATGCCATTTCTCCCCTCGGATTAACCGAAGGACGCTATCGTATCTTTCATCCTCTATTTCGGATAAAAGACAGCCTACCACTGCACAAATACTTGCTCATGACAGCGACTTTTTCGCTTGGCATCGAAGAGCACACGACGGTTTAACCGGGCTTGTGCCATATCGATTTAAAGTCAAACCACCCCACGGCATTAGACGCGACATCTTGTAAATCTGGCGTCGCCATGACTCCCATCCAAATATGGAATAACGGGATCATCTGGTGTTCAACCAGGCAACGCGCCAAAGTTTCAGCACAATGATCATCTTGTGTTTCACGCCAACGTTGTGTTTCTGTCTCTATCTTGGTAACAAGCGCATCCGTACAGGCATGTAACACCAAATCATGCGTACCAAGCCAGTTGAATAACCCAACCTGTCCGCGCTCACCGAAGCTCATCGCGCCCAACCAAATATCAATTTTGCGACTGTAACGACCACTAAAATATTCCGCCGGAGATAGCGCTAAAACATTCACCGTGATGCCCTCTTCAGACAAATGTTTGGTTATGGCTTGCGCAATCAACGGGTATAAGGGGTGGTCTGATAAATACGCGACTGTCAAAGAGGTCGGGCCCGGCGCGGTCAGCTCACGCTCTGCTTGCACATAATGCATCCAGCCTGGCATTAATCCATACGCGTTGAATAATCGATACTCCCCCATGCCGTGCGCGGCTAAGCGTGGTAGCAGTTGCAGCGATGACAACTTGGCGTGTAAGTATTCTCGCCACGCTGGCTGTTTGGCGAGCCCATCGCGACAATTAAGCAACAGATATCCGGCCCCCTGATCCATTTCGAGTTTTTGACTCAACGTCGTCTGATGACTTGCCAGTCGCTCGGGTGTGAGCGTGGTACTTGGTGTGAGATAACACATGGCTGCTTCGTCGAATACCATAATTTGGATCTCATCGGTCAGTGCGCGATAGCCAAAGTAATCGTCAAATGCTTCCAGCACCAAACGATGCGCTTGCCGTTCAGCCACGCGATACGGGCCTGTCCCCACAGGCTGATAGGCAAATTGCTTATCATGATCACAATCAGCAGGGAGAATTAAAGCTTCAGGGAGGGTGAGCGCATGATCGAAAAGAGGATCCGGGTAAGAGAGGTGAATATCAATCATTCTTGGCCCAGGTGATGTCACACTTGCCACATGGGCGAAAAAGCGCCGAGTCGCGAGGTTGGAAAGACTAGCAATGACATCATGCTCCGTCATCAAGCGCCCATCATGGAACCGGACACCCGGTCGTAAGTAAAAGCGCCATTGGCTTGCGGATATGGCATCCCAATGATGCGCTAAATCGGCAACGACAATGCGATCATTGCCCCGATAGCGCACTAGGCCGTTAAATATTTGTCCCACCAAGTGCTGTTCTGAGCGGCGCAGTGGTCCACGTGGATCAAGTTCTTCTAATTGACGGTAATAAGGCAAACGCACAATTTGACGGCCATTTTGCGTACTCGGCCCCATTTGCTTTTGAATCAAGGTGACCAGCTTGGTGGAATCGTGATCCAAGCAGGCTAAAGCCTGATCGATTTTACCTTGTGTAAGCCATTGCGCCGCCTGCTCTTCGCGCAATGCCGATTCACTGCGTAAAAAGGTTAAACGTGACAACTTGCCTCGCCCAACAGACGGTTGCCATGTTAACCAACCATGCTCCTCTAACTTACTCAAGACCATCCGCGCATTGCGCCGCGTGCACACGAGGATATCGGCGATCGCTTGTAACGCTGTATCTGTATCTTCGCCGTTAAAGTGGTGATAAAGGCGGGTAAATTGTGCACGCAGTCGCTGACCAGACATAAAAGAGGAACTCAATCATCGCAATAAATGGGATTTCTATTTCCTATTTTACGCAACTCAGCACATGACGTCTGCTCATATTTAAATCACTCACACTTAAGCTGTGATCTCTAGCAGGCTATATTGGCGGGCATTGGCGAGGGGCGGTTTGTTCTAGACGCCGACTCGGTTATGATACGTTTCCTTTGTAGGCAATGAAAAGGGTGTTTATGAACGCGCCGGCAATTATTTCCCATTTTGATATCAAACAACGTTGGATGGCTTGTCATGTCAAACAAGCTCAGTTTCCAACCAAAGAAAGCCTCACCGGCTATGATATCTATCACGCCGCCACTCAGTCACCTGAACCCTTCGTTATGCCTGCGGCCCCAGCCACTCATCCATTAACGCTTTACTGGGTTGATAGCCATCCACTAATGATCCAATACGCCAAGCTTCAAGCCAAACAGTGGCCAGAATCAGATCATGCAAACATGCTGGCATACTTCGCACAATTAGCGCTTCAAGATGGCGTAGAAGTCGCTGAGGCCGGCGTTTCTTTATGCATTGGCACCCAAAATGGTGAAACCTGCGCCGCCGCCATGCGGGTCGACACTCAAGAAAACGGCCAGCCGATAAGCGGTATTTATGATCTGATTGCACCCAGTGACGACGCCCGCGCACAACTTCTACGCGCAATGATGGATAAGACAGACGACAACCGCCAATGGGTGATAGCGCGTTAAGCAATCATGACACATTGAGTGTTACTTTCGTCGCGATTGTACCTACTGCATCAACGACTCGATATTTTGATTGATGCTCATCTTGGTGTTTTATCATGGCGTATCAAAGGCTTAACTACGCTGTCTAAGCCTTCGACCTTGAGTGCCAAGCACAATTGCATCAAGTCACCGAGCTCGCCGTCGGGGAATTCCGCTTTGTTTTGAAACCACAGCAAGTATTCTTCAGGCAGATCAATCAATACACGGCCGGCGTATTTGCCAAACGGCATGGGCATATTGGCCAATTTAATCAGTTGCGCTTTGTCCATGAAGCGATCCTACCCGATTACGCTGTGGCTTGCTGGGTGCTATCACGTTGCTGAGCAATCATCTCAAGGAGCATGGTTTCTCGTACCAACGATTGGCCCGCTTTGTCGCTGTTTGCCATCACCGCTTTGTTATGCGCAATCGCGTGATTCAAACGTACCCATACCGGGCGCATCCCATTATGTCGCTCATAATGTTCAAATGTCGGCGTTCCAAGCTCACGATCCACCTGGCAATAAAAACAGTAAGAGAGCATGTGCATCACATCGGCGCCGTCGCGATGCCAAGGACGATATTCCTCAAAACAACCAAACGGTTCAATATCTCGGATACCTCGGGCACCCGTCTCTTCTTGCAGTTCGCGGATCATGCCTTGCTCTTGGGTTTCCCCTTGGTCAATTCCGCCACCGGGCAGTGAATAATCATCATAGCGTGCGGTATACATCAGTAAGATCTCATCACCCTGCAAAACAATCGCGCGTGCTGCATCACGCTTGATAACAGTTTTACTCTCTAGCGGTAGCACCCGCTCATCGGTATGTTTGGCAATAATCTGCATAGAACGCTCAGAAAAAATAGATATTAAGCGCGAGAGTATATCACACATAGCGCATCACAGAGCGGCTGGTCTTGTCCGCACCGAAACTTAATTTTCTCCGCATTTAAATAGCGTGGGTACGCCCTTTGAGCAATACTGTTTCCGATATTCATATTGAACACTCCCGCACACGCATGGCAAAACCTGGCTATGTGCGTCGACCTGAAACGATTGAAAAGCTGCGTCAAAGTGGGGGGCAGCATATTTTGGGCACTAGACATCTGTGTCGACGCATTTTGTTAATCCTGTGACGTCGCAGGCGCTTTTGCGTATACTGCCTCGCCTCAGTGACCATTTTGGCCAAAGGTTGTTTTGGCCAAAGGCTGTGTTTCACCAAAGACTGTGGCTTTGCTAAATAAACGATAGAGAGAAAACAATGAGAGTATGCGCGGTTGATCTAAAAGGCAACGAAGCCAACCTGGTATTGCTAGATAGCGAGAATGACCTTTTTTCGGTACCTGATTGTCGAGCAAAGAAAATCAATGTGCCATCACCCGAATCACAAGAAAGCATTCAACATTTCCACCGCACCATGAGCAAGCTGGTCGAAGACTATCAAGTAGAAACGATAGTGATCCGCGAGCGTCAAACTAAAGGTAAATTCGCCGGAAGCAGTGCGGGCTTTAAAATGGAAGCGGTCTTGCAGCTTATCGATGGGGTTGAAGCAGAAGTGCTGCCTAATAACATCATGAAGCAAACACTCAAACGCCACCCGATCGATGTCAATCTAAAAGAATTGGGCTTAAAGCAGTTTCAAGAGCATGCGTTTTTAACAGCCTGCGCCTATTGCAATCAAGATAAGAAGTAATCATCGACCACAGGGATGTGTCATGCCAGTTATCCGATATCCATCGCCATTAGGCATGCTGACACTAGAAGCGGATACCAATGGGCTCACGGGGCTATATTTGCCTCGCCGAGCACCGTCATCCTCAGCGGCAAGCATCGCGCACGACGGTGGCCCCATACTGGATGAAGCATGCCGTCAACTAGATCAATACTTTGCAGGAAAGCGGCAGGCATTTTCTCTGCCACTTGCCCCGCATGGTACATCGTTTCAACGCCGTGTGTGGGCCGCTTTGCAAACCATTCCGTATGGGCACACTGCCAGCTATCAGACCATTTCCAATGCCATCGGCAATCCAAAAGCCAACCAAGCGGTGGGCGGTGCGAATGGCAAAAACCCGATTTCTATCATCATTCCTTGCCACCGTATCATTGGCCGCCAAGGGCAGCTGATTGGCTACGGGGGCGGTCTTGCGGCCAAACAAGCTTTGTTGATGTGGGAAGCAACCGGCGAATGGCCAACCAAGCTCCCCAGTCCGCAAAGTGGCAAAGATAAAGCCTTTGGCGCGTGACTACGCCGCTAACGCTTTAATCAGGCGCTCTGGCGTGAGTTGAAAACCGCAGTGCAGATAAAAGCTTTGCGCATCGGCTTTGTGATAACTCGGTACCACTTCAATCTGATCACACCCTCTTGCCAGTAAATAGGTCTCCGCGGCACTGAGCAACTGGCGGCCGAGGGTCATGTCCCGAAAATGCTCATCTACCATAATGGTGCTGATACGCCCTAAATGGTTGGATTTATCCAGTTGTAAGATCACGTTGAATGCCACCACGCCTGCCACCAATCCACATAGTTCTACGACTAAGACATTAGCATCCTCTGCGTGAATCAAGTCGGTGAGCGTTTTCTTCATTTGACTCAACGAAAGGGGATCAGGCTGACAGCGCACACACAAGGCGCAAATAGCATCAATATCGTGAAGGGTTGCCGGTCTAATCATGGTGTCTTCCTTGGTTGCCGAAGATAAGTCTCTAACATTTGCTATGGGCTAGGCCGTTGCATGGTAGCCCAGCCCCAAAACGATAAAGCGACGATTACTGTGCCTGTGCCATTTGCCCGCCTTTGACTCGTGAAAGGGTGACACGACGGTCAAAGAAAAAGCCCTCATTGTTGGCTTGATCGGCCAGTGGCTGACTGTCGCCATAGGCAATCGTCTCTAACTGATTCGCGCTAACCCCGACTGACACCAAGTAATCTCTTACCGCCTGTACACGGCGCTCAGACAGATCTTGATTGTAAGATTGACGACCGCGCGGGTCTGCATAACCGGCTAATTGCCACTGTGCCTCGGGCATTTGTTGGATAAAATTCGCTAATTCATCCAGCTGAATCATAAAGTGAGGTTCAATCTCGGCCGAGCTGGTTCGAAACTGAATATTCATCGCCAAGTCTATGTCCTCAATAGAATGTTGCTCTGCACGCAGGCGGGCAAGCTCTAACTGCGCCTCATTATATTTTTGCGTGACAAGGCTCAGTTGCGTGTTTTTCGCATTCATGGTTTCAATCGTATCTTGCTGCTCAGTCGCAAGGGTTTCAAAACTCGCATTTTGCCCCATCACTGTGCCTATGATGGCGCCAGCCACCGCACCGACCGGTCCTGCGACCACTGCACCAGCAATAGCGCCGCTGCCCATACCGATCAATTCTGGCTTTTTGTCTCGCTCGACTTGCGTGGCGGCCATGCCTTGTGGTGTTGCAACAACAAACATAGAAACCGCAAATACAGAATGTGTGAGTGCTTTTTTAATATCCATAGTGTTCTCGTCCTCGAAAGAGTGGGTGTTGTGCCGTGCTGGCAATGAGGACATTAAAACAAGCGGATCAGGCAATTTACGGCTATAAAAATGGCAATGTGACGATCAATAATGGCAAAAATATGGCAATTGCGCGGAATCCGGCAAAAGGGGTTTTCTCTGCGCTGAGTTTGGGTATAGTCACTGCAACACTCGTGACCTATCCCGTACCATGAAGCAGATAGCAATTGTTGAAGATGAAGCCGCCATTCGCGATAACTATGCCGATGTGATTCGTCGCCAAGGCTATCAGGTTAATACCTACGCCGATCGTCCATCCGCCCAAACCGCTTTTGAGCAGCGGCTACCTGATTTAGCCATTATTGATATTGGTTTAGGCAATGAAATTGATGGCGGCTTTGCGCTATGCCAAGCATTACGCGCACTATCAGCGAACGTGCCCATTATTTTTCTGACCGCGCGTGATAGTGATATCGATACCGTGGTGGGATTGCGGATGGGAGCAGACGATTATTTAACCAAAGATGTGTCGCTCCCGCATTTGATGGCGCGCATTGCCGCTTTGTTTCGCCGTAGCGATCTCTTAGCACAAGCACCGTCGACAGAAGACAAACGCTTGCAATCTGGGCCGCTCTATCTCGATCTTGATCGTATGCGTGTGTACTGGCATGACCAGCTGATTGATCTTACCGTGACTGAATTTTGGATGGTCCATGCCCTGGTTAAACGCCCGGGACACGTGAAGAGCCGACAAGCTTTAATGGATGAGGCACATGCTGTTGTGGATGACAGTACCATTACCTCGCACATTAAGCGGATTCGGAAGAAGTTTATGGCCATTGATAACCAGTTTGACTGTATTCGAACGGTCTATGGCATGGGGTATCGCTGGGATGAGGCACCAATATAATGGCAAGATGGCGTCGGCTAACTCAAGGTTTATGGCCTTATTTGGTCGGGATCCGAACTAAAATTGTCGTGCTCTCTAGCTTTCTATTGCTTTTGCCTTACCTGGGTTATCAATATGTCTGGGAGATGGAAAGCGTCTTACGTCAGGGCCAAGAACAAACTCTGATGGGCACAGCTCGCGCATTTGCAATGGGGATGAACGACCGACCGGCACTTTTCACTCATCGTCACTCACCAACGCGCCTCGATCCAGGTAAAGATTTGCATGCTTTTCGGCTTACCCACCCCATTACTCTAGATGGTGATCTACGCGAGTGGCAACGCTATCAGCAGCATCAGCGCAATTATCAGCGTGACGGGTTAATTTTCAATCAACGCCCCTATCACAGCGAGCAGCTATCCCTATCGGTACTGACAGCAAGCAATGACCACGCCGTCTACTTAGCGCTCGATATTGTCGATGCGACCCCCACCCCTTCGCAAGATCAGAGCGATCTCACCAGTCAGGATCATCTTATTGTTGCACTAACCTCTCCCCAAGGCGCGTTTTACCGCGTGGCCCTCAGCCAAGATCCGCGCTCACGCGATGCTCATGTGACACATTTAGCAAGTGGATTGCCTGTAAAGTCCAATCAACATGAAACTGAGGGGCCGACGCAACCTTTACCCATTGCCGCTAAATGGCGTACGACAGACACTGGCTATCAAATTGAGATAAAACTTCCATCAGATTGGGTGGGTCAACAACTCGGGCTGGCCTACTACGATCTGGACGATAGTTTCGAGCGCCCATTACGTGCCATTATTGGCACAGCCTCCACACGCACACCGACGTCACTTGGCAGTTTTATGACCCCCTCTGCCGCGATTCAAACCCTTATTGAACGCATGAATAATGACGCGTCGCGCGTTTGGGTCGTAGATACGCATAGCCGAGTGCTTGCTAAAGATGGCGATATCCAAACCTCAAACGGTGTCTGGCAGTCATCATCGGCGCCACAAACGCGCCACGGATTGATTGCTTGGCTTACCGATACACTGCTCCGCCCTTGGTACGATCGCTTGCTAGTGACACCACCTGATCATTTTATCGATGCGATGCAACAAGCTTCTATTTACAAAGGTGTACAGGCACAGCAGGCACTACAAGGGCGCCCTTATGCGGGGTGGCGCAGTTCGGATGATGGCCAAGCTATGATTCTCTCCGCCGCCTACCCCATTTGGCTCAACAATGACGTCGCGGGCGCGGTGATCGTTGAAGAAACCACCAATGGCATTCGCAGTTTACGTAATGACGCTCTCGAAACGCTTTTCTCGGTGATGCTCGCGGTGATCTGCACGGGCGTTTTATTGCTGTTGTTATTTGGCTCGCACATTGCTAAGCGTTTACGTCGCTTACAACATGAAGCGGATCACGCCATTGACAGCCAAGGACGCGTCACAGGCGCCATCACAACCGCAGACAGCCAAGATGAAATTGGTCGCCTGTCACGCACCATTGCCGATATGGTCGGACGCATTGCTGGCTATAATCAGTATCTAGAAAAAATGGCCTCGCGCCTGTCCCATGAGTTACGTACGCCCATTGCTGTCGTACGATCCTCGCTTGAAAATATGGCGTACACCCAAACCGATCCCAGCCAGCTTACTTATATCAATCGCGCTCAAGATGGAGTTCAACGCCTTGCCGGCATTTTATCAACGCTAACCGAAGCGACGCGTCTAGAACAAAGCTTTGACAACGCCGATAAAGAGCCTGTTAACCTCAATGCACTGCTAGATGGATGCACTCAAGGGTATCGACTGGCGTATCCAGAAAAGACGTTCGCGCTGACGCTCCCTGAACAGATCATCACGCTTGAAGGTGTCCCCGATTATTTGGCGCAGTTGCTCGACAAATTGATCGCCAACGCGGTGGAATTTGACGACGGTGCGGCGCCCATTACGCTTGCGCTTAGCGTGCATGCTGACAAAGTGACCATGACCGTCACTAATACCGGGCCACTGCTCCCGAGTGATATGCGCACACAGCTCTTTCACTCTATGGTGAGTGTTCGGCCCGCTCATCACGGCGCCGATAAACCTCATCTCGGTTTAGGACTCTATATTGCGCGTCTTATTGCCGATTTTCATCAAGCTCAACTCACCGCGGCTCACCGTCCGCAACAAGACGGCGTGACACTGTCACTTACATGGTCAATCGCACAGATAACAATCCATTGATTGATCTAAAACGCATTGGCCCCAATACTGAACCGAACACCTCATCGCGATCAGAGCCAATTCATTAGCCTGGTGGCGAATAAATCTCCTACCGATAAAGCAAGGAGCAACGATGATTGAATTCTATTCTGCTGCAACCCCGAACGGTCAAAAGGTCGCAATTGCACTGGAAGAAATGGGATTGGCCTATCAGCTCCATCCCATTGATTTAATGGCTAACGAACAAAAACAACCTGACTTTCTCGCCATTAATCCCAATGGGCGTATTCCTGCGATTGTCGATAAAAGTAATGGCGATTTTCCAGTCTTTGAGTCTGGGGCAATTTTGCTTTATCTCGCGGAAAAAACAGGGCAGTTTTTACCTGAAGATCCTAAGGCGCGGTCACAAGCGATACAGTGGTTGATGTTTCAAATGGGGGGCGTTGGACCCATGATGGGGCAAGCGAATGTCTTCTATCGTTATTTCCCAGAGAACATCCCCGCTGCCATTGAACGCTATCAAAAAGAGGGGCGCCGCCTGCTTGAGGTTGTTGACCATCAGTTGCAACGTCACTCTTACCTTGCCGGTGATAGCTATACGATCGCTGATATGGCCACGTGGCCTTGGGCAAGAATTCATGCATGGAGTGGTATTGATGTCACTGGACTCGACGCGTTAAAAGCCTGGATCGATAAACTGGCTGAACGTCCGGCGTGCCAAACCGCGTTAGTCACCCCAGCGTCCGCCGAAGCCAGTGATGAAGAGCGTGCCCAGCAAGCCAGAGGCATGGTGACACGTTAAACAACGCGATATACTCAAAACAAAGAGCCATAACAAGGTAACGGGTAGCCAGCCGGACTGTCCGTTACCTTCCCGTGATAGGTTAAGGAGCGTCTGTGTTAACCCCGTGTATTGGTCATTGTCGTCGTGAAGACGATGTCTGTGTCGGCTGTAAGCGCACACTCGATGAAATCATCAACTGGGGCAAAATGACTGACGACGAACGTGCGGCAATTATGGCTCAGCTCTCACAAAGGCCTGATCCACAACGGCCAGAACCTGCTCGTCGCTCAAGAAACCCGTTCAAGCGTCGTATCATCTGATGGCGCCAGCGGCTTACGGTATTCGATAATCACTGTATGGCCCTCGTAGTAAACCGCTTCAATATCACCATCAACAACGACTTTGTTGGTAACTAATACGTCTTGGCTAACTTGCTCACGATTACGTAAGCTGGGCAAAATTTTGTTTGGCTCAACGCCCATGACATGACAAAAGGCGAATACAAACCGGCTCTCTAGTACACCATCACCATGGATACTGCGAGAAAATGTTAGGTGGCTCACTTCCAACTTTTTTGCCATTTCGCTTTGTGTGATCCGTGCTTTGGCTTTGTAAGACATCCAAGTTTGGTGCAGAGCTTGTCTGTCTTGCTCGTCAAACGTCATTCTGTTTTCCAGTCGGTATACAATACATGGCGGCCAGCGTAACAGACACATAGATTATAATGTCAGTCCCTCGTTAATCGCGGGTAAATCTTGCCGAGCACACCCGGCTCGGTTAGGATCGATTCATTCCGATTACCATGAGAACGCACTAATGGATATCAACTTAGCCAACCTTCCAGCTGACGAAAAACAAAAAATAGAGCTTGATAAACAAGCTGCGTATGCCGTCTGGAAAGTGGTGAATAACCAAGCGCCACAAAGCCTTTACGAACAAGAAGCCAATGTTTTGGTGGATTGGCAACGTGATGTCTATTTATCATCTGTTAACAAGTATCGCGCTCAACCTGAGGCCTTTATTATCCCTGAAACGGCGACTGATACGACCGAGCGCTGAAACCGTCCTTCATTCACACTTACCGTGATCAACGTTTTACACACTCAGGCACCAAACACGGTGAGTTGGTGCCGAACCGCACTCACCCTGCAAATACGATAACGTTTGTCCTCCCTCTCTACCACACGTACCGTTTTAAACCATCTTCTTCTGTCTTATTTTCATGACTCACTCAAGGCTAAAATGACGCTAGATTATCATACATTTTTTGTTTTTTAAGTTGGCAAAATCGTAGAACCCACTCTAGTGTTATTCTTATCAAGAAATCTTCTTTGTTTATGAAGCAACTTGTACTGACAGTCTTTTAAAAGAAAATGACAATCTTGTAAAAGAAAGTGTTGGCTGGGTGACTCCTTGGTGGTCTTATCATAACCGCATAAAAAAGCGGGCAATAAGTTCCCACCTTGCAAGGAATTCACCCTTACTTTTTAGACAGTTTACTGCACGCTCAGTAAGGGGTAATCGCTATGACCTTAGGGTTCAAATCTCGCATTATTTTGGGAGTGGGTTTGCTCGTGACCCTCTCTCTGATCGTCCTCGGTTCGCTGAATGCGATGTCATTACGCGACAACATGGTCAGTGCCCTGGTGAAACAAACGCAAAATAAGGTCGATCACCATGTGCTTGAATTAGAGCAATTAGTTCAATCCCAACTCAACGCGGTTGAAAAAGGCGCCGGGCACTTTGCCAGAAATTTGACCGAATCAGAGAATGTTGCCCAAGTACGGATGCTTGCCGATACGGCAGGTATCGCTAATGTGATTATGACTTACGAGAGTGGCCGTTCGTATATGTCAAACCACTCAAGCGACGGGATTACCACCAATGAATACGATTTTCGCGATCGTGATTGGTACCGTGCAGTTAAATCCAGCCAAGACATTCATTTGTCTGAAATTTATACGGACAAAGTAACAGGTGAGAAAGTGATCAGTGCCGTCGCCCCCGTGTTTGAGAATGGACGGTTTATTGGTGCCTTACTGGGGGACATTCCGCTACAAAATGTGATCACTCAGGTAAGCCAAATGCGCTTTGCGGGCGGCGCAGCCACACTCACCGATCAAAACGCGGTCTTTTTTGCCAGTGATGATCCGAATGATATTGGTAAAACACCGTCGCAAGTCAGTGCAAACTTCTCTGAAATGGAGAGTATGTTCCGCAACAATGAAAAAGGTCACCTCACGTTTCCCTATAGCGGCATCCAATTTGATGGCTACTTTCAACGGGTAAATTTGACTGAGGGGAGATACTGGACCTTGATGGTCTTTGTCGATCAAAAAACAGCACTGGCTGAAGTCACCGATGCTCAAATCGAATCGGTAGGCACAGGGATATTACTCTTGATCGTCAGCCTGGGCGCCATTTATGGCATTATTCAGGTCTCTTATCGACCCCTCCTTAAGCTTAAAGAAGCGGTCCTTGATCTCTCTCGCGGCGAGGGCGATCTAACAACACGTCTCGACGTTAACGGTAATGATGACCTAGCCCAGATCAGTGATGGCTTCAATCGGTTCGTCGAAAACTTACAAAATATGATGTTGAGCGTGGCAGAGTCCAGCCAGGCGATTTCGGCCAATATCAGCCAGTTATCACAAACGACCAGTGAAAATGAAGCTGTGTTAGATGCTCACTCAGCAGAAACCGAGCAAGTGGTCACCGCAATCACTCAAATGAGCGAGAGCGCACGGAGTATTGCTGAGAACGTATCTCAATCTAACAACATTACTGCAGCGGCCAGCAAAGAGGCCAATCAGTCACTAAAAGTGGTTGATAACGCTGTCGTCACGGTCAGTGCACTGGTTGATGAAGTGGAAGAAATGTCGGGCCGTATTACCAGCATGAATACAGATGCAAACCGGATCAGTGACGTCTTAACCGTGATTGGCGATATTTCAGAGCAGACCAACCTCCTTGCGTTAAACGCGGCGATTGAGGCGGCACGTGCTGGTGAACAGGGCCGTGGTTTTGCGGTTGTCGCCGATGAAGTCCGCGCGTTAGCGGCGCGTACACAAAGCAGCACAACTGAAATCTCTGACATGCTCACTGCATTACTCGATGGCACGTCCAGCGTGGTTGAAGCGATGGAAAAAACCAAAGAGCAATGTCAAACCACGGCCGATAAAACCTCGGAAGTCTCAAATAGCTTGACGATTATGAGCGCGTCGGTCACTGAAATTGACGATGTGAGTACACAGATTGCAACGGCTACCGAGCAGCAAAGTTCAGTTGCTGAAGAGCTCAGTAAGAACATGTTGTCGATACGCGATATGGTGAGCAAACTCGTGGATAGCGGGAATCAAACCTCTGCCGCCACCAAATCACTCACCCACTCTAATGAAGAGTTGGATCGGATGGTTAATAACTTTAAATTGCGCTAAGTGTCACTGGCCAAAGGCCATTACTCCCTATTGCTTTAAGCATCGTGATCAGGCGGCACTACTGCTGCTTGATCACCATCGTTAAAGGTTGTTGTTATGTCCCATTCACTGATATCCCACGCGTTAACGCCCGTTTTTTTAAATCAGTATCAAACAATCCACCAACATTTTTTTAATCGTGATCCTAAGCGTTGGCCTATTTATCACACACCAGAATTAGCGCACTGGCTTGCGAATGGCATGCAGCCTGCGTTTGAAAGCAGTGATGTGTTACTGAAGCAACAAACCGAGATCCCCACACAAAGTGACTTAGGCGCCACCACCTTTCCCAAACTTGCATTACAAGCAGCAACCCATTCGAAAGACTGGACGTCACCTCGATCGGTCGAAAATGTGATTACCGCACCGTGCGATCCTGCTATACACGGTGCATTACTGGCCACAATGGCCAATCCTAACCTGGTCTACAGTGAATATGCGGGTTTATCGGTCGAGTTAGAAAAGACGTTAGTCCGGCAAATGGCCAATCTCATTGGCTACGAACCTGATCTATCTACCGGTATATTCACGCAAGGTGGTACCTTTGGTAATTTGTATGGATATTTAATGGGGTTAAGAAAACAGTTCCCCCATTCCGGGCAACGCGGGTTGCAAGGGCAAGACTTCCGCATGATTAACTCACTTGCGGGTCACTACTCCAATATGACGAACTTAGGTCTATTGGGCACCGATATCCCCAGACAAGCGCTCCGAATCGAAGTCGATAGCAATAATCGGCTCGATCTAGATGACTTTTCTCGCACCCTCAATCAGTGTTTTGCCGAGGGCATTCCCGTCCCTACTGTCTTACTCACCTTTGGTACGACAGATACATTTGCGATTGACGATGTTGAGCGTGTCTGTCGCATTAATGAGCAAGCTTGCCAACGCTTTAATGTCACGGTGAAACCACATATTCATGTTGATGCCGCCGTCGGCTGGCCACTGATCATGTTTAATGATTACGCGTTCGACACCAACCCTATTGGTTTGAACAACAATCTATTAGAGAAGCTTCATACATTAGCGCCAAAAATTCGTGGACCCCGTTTTGCGGATTCTGTGACCATCGACTTTCAAAAGTGGGGATATGTCCCCTATACCGCAAGCTTGGTGATGTTTAAGCACCAAGCCGATATGGAGTACCTAAAACAAGATCCGCACTACTTCTCTTATTTCGAGTCAAACAAAACAGCGCAAACGCATTTGCAGTCGACCATAGAATGTTCTCGTGGTGCCGCGGGTGTCTATGGGAGTTATTGCGCATTGAATATGCTTGGCAAGCGCGGCTATCAAACAATGGTAGGACACGGCTTACAAAATGCCGAATACCTGAAAGCACACTTATCGTCACTTCCTCACTGCAAAGTTGTTGCGAAAGATAATCTCGGGCCAACAGTCGCCTTTCGTCTATATCAGCCTTCAGCAACCCTAAACGTCGATGCCGTTTTTCAACAAGAGCAGTCACTTCACCACGTTGGTGATAAAGTGGGTAGCATCACTCAACATAGCTTGTTTCATCGTCAACACTTCCTCAACCGCAAAGGCAAACAGCTACAAACAAATTGGGTAGAATCCATTGCCCATACAGAGTTTGATCATCACGGGCAATGTTTGTTTATTCCTGGAGAAAAAGCTGTATTTTTAAMCCCCTATACGCGCTATCACCATATCGAGCAATTTGTTGCTTCATTGCAACCCGAATCCTCGACACAGCTTGTTTAAACGCCAGGTTCACCAACGCCAAAAGTGAGGCATAAACAGTGCAAGGACGGTGAAATACTCCAAACGCCCAAGGATCATGGCAACATTGAGTATCCAAATCCCGGTGTCTGTGACCGGCTGGAAGTTGCTGCCCACTTCGCCAAACCCAGGGCCAAGGACATTAATACATGCCACAACAGCGGTAAAAGAGGACCAAAAATCGAGACCGGTTGTCATCATTAATAGTGTGAAGACWCCGGTCGTCAGCGAGGCAAGCGACATAAACGCCATGACCGCTTGGGTCACATCGTTCGACACCACTTTATCTTGATACCGAATCGGTAATACTGCCGACGGATGAACCAATTGATGAAGTTGGCGACGAATAATTTTAAACGTAATAATGTCTCGAATAATTTTATTCCCGCCCGCGGTTGAGCCAGAACAGCCACCGAGATAGGCACAAAACACCAAAAACAACGCCGTAGCCGCCGGCCAAGTACTTAAGTCAGCAGCACCGAAACCGGTACTGGTAATAAACGACACCACGTGAAATGCAGCATAGCTAAGAGAGGCCCACAGCGAGTCGTATCGTGCTTCACTATAAAGATATAAGCCAAGTATTGCCGACATGCACGTCACGACAATAAGAAACACACGTGATTCCTCGTCGTCGATGTAGAGCCTCAAACCACGCCAACCGATGCGAAAAATACGAAAATGTAGCGCAAAGTTAATCGCGCCCAATAGCATAAAGACATTCGCAATCATAAGCAGCGTATGACTTTGAAAATACCACATACTCGCGTCATGGGTTGAAAATCCACCCGTTGATACCGTAGAAAAGCTATGTGCAATCGCATCATATGCGCTCATTCCCGCAAGGTAATACGCCAGTGCGCAGGCCAAGGTAATCACCAGATAAACCCCCCACAAATAGTGCGCGGTCTTAGCGATACGTGGCGATAGCTTTTCATCTTTGATCGGGCCTGGCGTCTCTGCTTTAAGCAACCGCATGCCCCCCACGTTGAGCATGGGTAACACCGCAACCACAAAGATAACAACGCCTAAACCTCCCATCCACTGGAGAAATTGGCGATACAGCAGAAATGCCGCTGGCATGTCATCGAGACCGCTGAGAACAGTTGCTCCGGCAGTGCTCAGTGCGCTAATAGATTCAAACGTTGCATCGGCAAAGTTAACGCCTGTCACTAGCTTTATTGGTATTCCGCCAAGTAGCCCCACCAACACCCAAGTCAGCGTTGAAAACAACAAGGCATCGCGAAAGGTGACCTGATTGAGCTTACTTTTACGAAATAACCAAGAAATCACTAATGATGCCAGCATCATGAGTAAGGAGGGATAGAAAAAGAGTGTCGAGACACCGTCGCGAAAAATAAACAACGACAAAAGCCCGAAAACAAATTGCACGATGCCCATCCATAAAACAGGCATGCCAAGAAGACGCAGTGTATTTTGAAAGTTAATCATGACAGGGGCAACTCATCATTAACACGCCGTGGTGTGTAGGCTCCATTACCTACCACGCGTAACAACAGTGGCATGGCGAGTCCACCTCGCCGTCTAACTCTATCGGCCTTGTTTCATCATAGCAATATCAATGAAAAGCCCTATATCCACGTCGTTAATACCCTGCGAACAAGGCATTACATCGCAGACACAAACAAAAAAGCCGAGCATCACTGCTCGGCTTTAAATTATTTATTGTGCTTGACGACGCTCACCGCGTGCAGGCGCGCGACGCTCATTACCACGATCGCGGTTAAAGCGACGTTCACCACGGCCACCGCGGCTATCACGGTCATTACGGCCTCGGCCACCGCCGTTACGGTCACCACCACGACGTTCACGCATGATCTGACCTTCAACACGTTGTGCGTTGGTCTCTTTTTGGCGAATACGCAGTTTTTGCAATTGCGCAAAGACTTCTTTCGGCATGGTTTTTGGCAGCTGCACAAACGTATGGGCAGGTGCGAGTTTGATTGCGCCAATGTTGTGCTTGTTCAAGCCAAGTTCGTTAGCAATCGCACCTACGATGTCTTTTACTTGTACGCCTTGCTCTCGGCCAACATCTAACTGATACGTATCCCAGTCTGCTGGGTTGGTATCACGGCGATCAGAACCACTTGGACGCTCATCACGACGGCGTTCACGACGCTGCTTTTCACGTTCCATTGCCGCGATCATTGGGTCTGGGCCTTTATAGAACAAAGGACGTTTACCTTGCTGGCGCTGGAGTAACATAGCAGCTAGTGTGGTTGCATCTACGTCAATATCGTTTTGTAGTTGCTCAATCAGTTCAACGAATGGACCCATCGCATCGCCATCTTTCTTCTCAGCCAGTTCACTGGCCAGTTGAGCGACACGTGCCTCAGCGACCTTATCGCGATTCGGCAGTTGGATTTCTTCCATTTTAGTCTGAGTAACACGCTCGACGGTACGCAGCATCCGCATTTGGTTGGTGCGGACCAACAAAATTGCTTTACCCGCACGACCGGCGCGGCCAGTACGACCAATACGGTGAATATACGATTCAGCATCAAACGGGATATCATAGTTAAATACGTGGGTGATGCGGGCTACATCGAGACCACGCGCAACCACGTCGGTTGCCACTAAAATATCAATCACACCACGTTTCAAATGATCGACCGTGCGTTCGCGCAATGATTGCGGAATATCACCATGCAAAGCTGCCGCTTTAAAGCCGCGAGCTGATAGCCAGTCGGCCAGGCGCTCAGTGTCTTGGCGAGTACGCACAAAGACGATCGATGCATCTGTGTCTTGGGTTTCGAGTAGACGGCTCATCGCTTCGTCTTTTTCGACACCTTTAACCACCCAGAATTGTTGCTCTACTTTTTCAACAGTGCGGTTGCTACCGGCCACGTCAACACGAGCGGGATCACGCAAAAAGCGATCAACAATTTGTTTTACGATTGGCGGCATGGTCGCAGAGAAAAGAACACGCTGTGCGCTTTCTGGTGCCTGCTCCATGATCCAGGTGACGTCGTCGACAAAGCCCATTTTGAGCATTTCGTCGGCTTCATCAAGAATAAAGGTATGAACTTCGTCAAGCTTAAGACGGTCACGGTTAATCAAATCTTTTACACGACCCGGTGTTCCCACCACGATGTGCGCGCCACTTTTTAGTGCTTTCATTTGATCAACAATCGACGCACCACCATAGATCTCAAGAATTTTGAGGCCTTTGATGTTTTGTGCCAGCGTTTTCATCTCTGCAGCAACCTGAATCGCCAACTCACGCGTTGGTGCCATCACAATCGCTTGCGGTTTGTGTTGGTTTAGGTCAACTTTGTTCAACAGCGGTAGTGAAAAAGCAGCGGTTTTACCGGTACCGGTTTGCGCTTTACCGAGTGCGTCACGACCTTCGAGGAGTGCAGGAATGGAGGCGGCTTGGATAGGTGTCGGTGTTTCAAAGCCCATTGAGTCAAGCGCAGACAAAAGGGTGTCGGCCAGATCTAACTGGCGAAATTTGGTTACAGATTCTTGCATTGGGATCCCAATCTATGAGTGTAGCGAAACGGGGCCCCTTCAGCGTTCTGCTCAACCATGAAACACTGTCTTTTATACAGTGTTAGTCACCAGCGCTACGGGCCTCAGTCATTAAGGGTGAATATACTGCGCTATTTACACCAAAAAAGCCAGAAAAAGTTGAACAAGTTCACAAAAAACAGACCTCATGGACATATATCTCGCAGCTTGTCGATGAAGCCAACAAACAGTGGACAAAAAAAACTCAAACAAAACAGAGCACGAGGAGCCTGGTGTGGTTCACAGGATTTTATTGCCACGGGTTGGTTTTGAAACAGTGAATACGTATAGTGTGGCGATCCGTTAATCGAGACCCAAGTTAYGTTTCAAGACAATCCCCTGCTCGCGCAGTTAAAGCAACAGATCCAAGAAACCCTGCCCAAAAAAGAAGGACAGGTAAAAGCCACCGAGAAAGGCTTCGGCTTTCTCGAAGTTGACGACAAAACCAGCTTTTTTATCCCACCACCGTATATGAAAAAGGTACTACATGGCGACCGCGTAGAAGCCATTGTTCGTACTGAAAAAGATCGGGAAGTGGCAGAGCCAGAAACACTGGTTGAACCAAGTTTGGATCGCTTTATCGGTCGCGTGCAGTGGGTTCGTAACCGTCTGAATGTCGTGCCTGATAATCCACAAATGAAAGACGCCTTACGCGCGAAAACAAAGCGCGGCCTGTCACAAGACGGCTTAAAAGAAGGTGATTGGGTCGTTGCATCGCTGACGCGTCATCCTCTTAAAGGAGATGACCACTTTTTGTGCGAAATCAGTGAAAAGATCACCGACGCAGAAGACAAAATTGCCCCTTGGTGGGTCACCTTAGCCAAGCACAACCTGCCTAACCAAGAGCCTGCGCCTAAAGACGCATGGCCAATGTTAGAGCAGGGGCTTACGCGTCGTGACCTCACCGATCTTCCCTTTGTGACCATTGATGGTGAATCGACCAAAGATATGGACGATGCTCTGTATGTGGAAGCCAACCCACAAGGTGGCTTTAGCATGACAGTGGCAATTGCCGATCCCACCGCCTATATAGATGCGGATGATGAACTCGACCAGGTTGCACGTAATCGCGGATTCACCATTTATCTACCTGGGCGCAATATCCCAATGCTACCGCGTGATCTCAGTGATGATTTGTGCTCCCTCCGTGAAAACGAACAGCGCCCTGCACTTTGTTGTACCTTCAATATTGCCGCGGATGGCACCATTGCCGATGACGCAGAGTTTTTCTCCGCATGGATCCAATCACATGGCCAGCTAGCCTACGACAAGGTGTCGGATTACATCGAGCAAGGCGAGCAAGCTCAGTGGCAACCGCAGACACCGGCGATCGCTGACCAGATTCATCAGCTTCACCAATTTGCGTTAGCACGCATTCAATGGCGTGAAACCCATGCAGTGACCTTCCCAGATCGCCCTGATTACCGTTTTGAACTCAGTGAAGATAACGATGTGATTGCTATTCACACGGATCAGCGTCGTATTGCGAATCGCATTGTGGAAGAGTCGATGATCAGCGCTAACATTTGCGCGGGTCGTAAGCTAAGCGAATCGTTTGGGTTCGGTATTTTTAATACCCATGCTGGCTTTAACAGTGAAAAGCTCGACGATGTGGTCGAGCTGGTAAAAGCGCACGACGGCGAGGTGGACAGCGAAAGCCTAGCAACCGTCGAAGGCTTCAGTGCACTCCGTCGCTGGTTAAACAGCCTAGACACCACCTATCTTGATAACCGCTTGCGCCGCTTCCAAGCATACAGCGAGATTGGTCATGAGCCAGCGCCACACTACGCAATGGGCTTAGATGTCTATGCCACGTGGACATCACCTATCCGTAAATACGGTGATATGATCAACCACCGCTTGCTTAAAGCAATTATTCGCGGCGAAACCGAAGCCAATACCCCGGCCGATACCGTGGGTGAAGAGCTTGCCGGCCACCGTAAACATCACCGTATGGCCGAGCGTGATGTGGCTGATTGGCTTTATACCCGTTTGCTCAAACCAGAAGTTGAAGCACAGACTCGGTATACCGCAGAGATCTTTGATATTAACCGCGCGGGTATGCGTGTCCGCCTACTCGAAAATGGTGCACCGGCGTTTATCCCTGGCTCACTGATCTTGGACAACAAAACTCGGATTGCCTGTGATAAAGAGACAGGCACAGTGACTATCGACGGTAACGTTGAGTTCAAGCTTGGCGATAGCTTAGAAGTGGTTATTGCTGATATCAAAGAGACCACCCGTTCGATTGTTGCCAAACCAACACAGGTATTCACGCTCTCGGACACGACTGAAAGCTAATTACTGTTGGTGACTTGATAGAAAGCCAAGCCATTGCTTGGCTCTCTTTTTTCCTGGAGAATGATAATCTAATCATTAAATAACGTTTATCATTAAACCATTGCAATTATCACAGCCTACGTGCCTAGCGAGTCGTTAAAAAGTGATAGCTAATGGTGTTACCTCAACCCGTTGAAGGGGTTTCATGGGGCTTTTACGTTCATCTGCGGTCCGAATGGGGATCCCGATTTGTTTATTGCTACTCCTCGCGGCAGGTTATCACCCTTGGTCACCTCACTCGCCCCCTATTACAACCTCATCTATGCTGCTCCCTATTTTCTTTTGCTCACTGCGCTGCTTTTAAGCCATCTGTTCAAAAGCGCACGCGTGGGCATGATGGTCATTATTTTATTAGTGGGATACACGATTATCCTAACGCGACTTCAATCCCCGCTTGAGCAAGGGACGAGTTATCTTGAGTACTTACTTTTAGCAGTCGCACTGCCCATTAATTTGCTCTATATGATCATCGTACGCGACCAAAAGCTCACCTCTCGGTTTGGGATGTTCTTTTTTCTCGCTATAGGTATGGAAATCGGGTGGTGTGCGCTACTGGTGCAGCAATTCGGCGAGTTATCTTCCTATTTTCAGCAGCATCCTATTTTAGTCAGGGCGGCATCGGTTAGCCCCATGCCCGTGCTGCTGATTGTGCTGCTCTCTATTTTAATTTGTATCAGTACTCTTCGCCTTTTGCGCAAAAATAGCATTGAAGATCATGCGGCTTTCATTAGCGTATTATGCAGCACGATTACCTTGGTGTTTTTTAATGTGCCGTTTATATCGGCACTCGTATTTTCGCTCGCAGGCCTGCTGTTGGTTGCCAACCAAGTATCATTCAGCCATCAATTAGCGTTCGTCGACGGGCTCACCGAAATTGCGGGACGACGCGCACTCGAAGATGAACTAAAACACCTTGGTCGTCGCTACACTTTAGCCATGCTCGATGTTGACCACTTCAAGCAATTTAACGACACCTATGGCCACGAAATCGGTGACGATGTACTTAAGCTTGTGGCTAAGCAAATGGCGTGCTGTGAGGGAGGCGCCAGTGCTTTTCGTTATGGCGGCGAAGAATTCACCTTATTGTTCAAAGGCAAAACCACTGAGCACTGTTTACCTTTTCTCGACGCATTACGCGAAGATATTGCTCACTACCCGTTAGTGCTACGCGATCAATCTCGCCCTCATGATGACAAACAGGGCCGACAAAAACGCGGGCGAGCGAGCGATAAAAAGCCCGTTAACATTACTGTGAGTATCGGATATGCCGATGCCTCGCAGGCAGATACGCCCGAAGACGTCTTACAATTAGCGCATAAGGCGTTATACAAAGCCAAAGAGGCAAGGCGAATTGTATTAAGGGCAGTGCGTGAAACCACTTTTATTAATGGCAATTGGTCAGCCGCAGACAAAAGCCATGATATGCAGTCTTAACTACACATCATAGCCTAATATCTTTAAAGAATAATTATGACGCACTTATGATGGCCGCTACCTTTTCAGGATGACTTAGTAGCAACCAATGTCCTGCGCCTTCAACGCGATGCAATTTAGCTTGGTCACAAGATTGTTCGATGAACCGCTGCTTATCCTCACCACAAGCCTGATCTTCACTGCCGTAAATAAGATCAACAGGTAATGTCGATTTTGCGAGTGTGGATCTAGTGTCTTGACGTGAACAAGCTAGTTCAGTCTGACAAGCATATTGCTCAACACTAAAGCGCTCAGCCATTTCTACAGCGAAGTCTACGCCACGCTCTCCAAGGTTTTGCTGATCACAAGGTGATATTTGCATCAAAGCTAATGCCTTAAAATCACCCTTTTGCTCGGCCAAGGATAGTAATTCTCGGCGACGCGCTTGTGACTCTTCTGGATCCGCTAATGCTGTCGATGCTACTAATATTAAGCGTTTTACTCGTTCAGGATATTGATTGAGTAATGCCAGTGCCGCGATCCCACCAAGTGAAAAGCCGACCAAAATAAACTCTTCTGGCAAATCTGCGACTAAGTTTGCTAGTTCGTCATCCCAGTTGCAATGCGCGCCCAAAGGTTTGGTGATCACCGGTTGAGTGGGGCTCAACTCAGCGATCACTTTATCCCATACTTGCTCATCACATAGTGTGCCTGGTAGCAGTACAATGGGTAATGCCATTAATAACCACCCGCAGAGACAGTCTCTTTCTCAATGTTGCCGATTTTGCCGACAAACTGCTGATAGGCATTTCTTAATGCGCCAGCATCATTGCCCGGAGTCACTAAATCAAAGCCTTGCTCTTTACGCTGTAGAGCATTCTCCAGACCTGAGCAGAAAATGCCGCTAAACAAGCCACGTTGTTTCGCTTGGCGCAACACATGTGCAATAGCGTCTTCCACTTTGTCACTGGTTGTACCTGGCTTTTCGCCAAGGCTATACGCCAGATCATTCGGGCCGATATAGATTCCGGTTAGCCCTGGTGTATCGAGGATCGCTTCAAGGTTGTCCAACGCCTGCTGAGATTCAATCATCGCAAGAACCATGATTTCATTGTCAGCATGCTCAGTGTAATCCTTGCCACCATAGGTGAGACCACGGGTTGGACCAAATGATCGAGTACCTAAAGGAGGGTAGCGACAAGCTGCGACGAGCTCACGGCAAATATCAGGCGTATCGACACTCGGACAAATGATGCCATAAGCGCCTGCATCTAATACCTTCATGACCATGCTTGGTTCGCTGGATGGAACCCTGACCAGCGGTACCGCTGGTGAGCCCGCTACCGCTTGAAAAATATGAACCAAATCACTAAAGCCAATCATACCATGTTGCATGTCCACTGTGACGCTATCAACACCCGTGTGAGCAATAACTTCAGCACCATAGCTACTTGGGATCGAAATCCAGCTATTGACCATTACCTGTTCTGCGGCAAATTTTTCTAGTAGTCGATTTTTTCTCATGATTAGTCTGCCAGTAGTGTGCTTTCTTCAACAATGAGCTTACGCTTAACAATGTAGCCACTCGCATCCAGTGTGTAACCTAGCTCGTATGCGTCCGCTAGGATTTTATCGCTAAACTGAGGACGTTTTCTCGCATCACCTGCCGTGATCATAATGAACTCAGCTTCTTGCTCAGAGTTGTTGTTAATAGTGCGCCATGCATCCGCTGGTACTGAGTAAGTATCGTTAGCTTCAATCGCGACTGTCACATCTTGCTGTTCATTCAAACCAAGCTCGATCTGACCGTGAGTCTGGATGATGACCATTTTCTCATCAATCTTGAAAGGACCAACTTTATTGCCAGCTGGCACTTTAACTACTTCCATCGTGAAGTTGTGTGGATTAGTAATATTGGGTTGAGAATTACGATCTTGGGTAATACCAAAGCCAATCACAGGTGCAATTGAACAACCATGACCCGGTAGTACAGAATCGATTAACGCATTTGAGTAGAATTGGCGGTTTTCGCGGCTACTGATGCGCCGTGACATGCCTGCTAGATTCACTTGACGTAGGTTCGCAAATTCTTCTTCTGGGAAAGCGGGCATTAATTCTGATTTGTCTTCTGGAAGTGTACCGCCTGCTTCAAGATCGATTAGAACATTTTTCTTCGTTAAGTACATACCAGATTCATTCGCAGCTTGCATGATGCCTGGGTGCCAAATAACACCACCCGTGTCATCTTCGCCAAGGCATGTGAACAACCAGCTGCCATCGGGCCCAGTATTAGTAAAGCCACGAAATAGCCACGTTGGGACTGAAAGAATATCGCCTTCTTTTGCCGTGTACTCGTACTCACCCTTTGCTCCCCAACGGAAGGTATACTCACCATAAGTACACATGAACACCTCAGCACTAAAATGGATGTGTAGATTATTCGTTACACCATTTGGCATCGATGCTGCACCAATATTAAAGCCATGTTTCTCTTTTAGGTTAATAACTTGGTTTTCACTTTGCGTCACGCCCGGACCAATGAGTGAGTAGTTACCTTTTGGAATGGAACCTGGTAGACGGCAATCAAGAAAGGCTTCGGTACAAGATACATATTCTTCACTTTTGATTAGGCGTTCTTGTGCTTCACGTTGAGTTAGGTTCATAGGGATTTCCTTATTTCTGGGTATTATTGTAATGATTGATCCATGTCAATCCGGCTTGGGTTGTGCTTGCTGGTCGATACTCACAACCAATCTGACCTTGATAGCCGGTGTTATCGATCAAACGGAATAGATAGTTATCATTTAGCTCACCACTGTTGGGTTCATTGCGATGAGGGACTGAGGCCGTTTGAATATGGCCTACATAATTCATGTATCGTTCATAGAGTTTGCTCACATCCCCATGAACGATTTGAGCGTGATAAATATCGAACTGTAATTTCACGTTGTTTCGATTGATTTGCTCAATTAACGTGATCGCTTTGTGAAAATCGCACAGATAGTAGTGCGGATTGTCACGACGGTTTAGCGGTTCAATCAACACATCAATCTGGTGATCGGCAAATAGATCGGCAGCATAGCGAATGTTATCAATAAAAATTTCGTCACTGAATGATAACTCGCTCTTCTCAGGAAGACTGCCTGCCATCACATGCACTTTACGGCACCCGAGGCCAACCGCGTAATCAAGAGCTTTGGTAATACTTTGTTGAAAACGCCCTTGATACTCGGCAATGGCAGCAAAGCCTCGCTCGCCTTGTTCCCATTCGCCAGCGGGAGCATTAAACAGTGAAAACTCGAGTTGGTGCTTTTCAAGTGTTTGTTGCAGCGTTTCTATCGGCAGTGAGTAGGGGAATAAGCACTCAACATAATCAAAGCCTGATGCACTCGCTTGCTCAAAGCGCTGCTCAAAAGGGAACTCTTGGAAAAGCATTGATAAATTTGCAGAAAAAATTGCCATTATTTTTTCATCTCGCGGAGCTCTTGTTGCTCTTGTTCATTTAAGTAACGCACGTCATGCCCTTTGAGCATCAGCGCCAACTTGGCAGTTTCTTCAAGCTCTTCAGCGTTATCGACCGCATCATAGAGATCCGTACCACAAACAACAGGACCATGATTAGCAAGCAAAAAGGCTCTGTTATTGGCGGCTAGACGAGCCAAGTCTTGTGCAATACGGGGATCCCCCGGCTTGTAATAAGGCACAACAGGTAATTGACCGATACGCATGATGTAGTAGGGTGTGCAAGCCTTAAGTGCATTGGTGTAATCCAAGTCTTTCAAACAGGAAACTGCTGTTAATGCCGTACAATGAAGGTGAACAATAGCACCGCAGTCAGACTTCTCGCGATAAATCGCCAGGTGAAACTCTGCTTCTTTTGAGGGCTTATCACCACTTAAATGTTCACCGTCCATACTCACAACAGAGAGGCGATCCATATTGAGTCGGCCTAGAGATGAACCTGTTGGAGTGGTTAAGATGTTCCCACTAGGCAACCGCAGCGAGATATTACCAGCCCCACCTGTCGCGTAGCCACGATCAAACAAAGACTGACACAAGTTCACAAATTCTTTTCTTAGCTCTGCCTCAGATTTAAACATGAAACATCTCCTGAGCTTGAGAAAAGAACTGCTCACTACCGAAGTTACCTGACTTAAGTGCTAAGGCAAAGTGACCATCGAGTGAGAATACCCAAGGTACGCCTGGGGCAATCTCTTTACCAATATTGAGCGCCGCTAAGTTGAGGTGTTGAGTAACCACTCCAGAGGTTTCGCCGCCCGCAACAATAAAGTTTCGAATACCACGATCAGAGAGTATTTCTGTTAGTTTGGCAAAGAAAGCTTCAACAGCGGCGCTGGCTTCTTCTGCGCCGTATTGCTGCTGGATCTGTTTCAGCTTTTCAACATTGGCGGTTGCATACACCATCGGAGCATAGTCAAGACCTTGCTGCTCCATTACCCATTCAGATACTTGTTGGGCATAACAGTCATCAATGAGGCAACGCTCAGCTTCAATAGCATAGGTAGGTGCTTTATCTTGGTATGCTGCAACTTGAAGGTTGGTCATTTGTGAACATGAACCAGACAGAACGACACTCGGTACTTTACTCGGTACTTTCATCTCTGAGTCTTGCTTTTTATGTTGAGAGGCAACGGCCGCGATATGATAAGCCAAACCCGAACCACCAGTAATAAGAGGCATATCAACTAAAGATTGTGCAATCAGAGATAACTGCTGTTCGTTGAATGCATCCACTACGACATATTTATGCCCTTCTTGCTGAGCGAGGGCGTACGCAGTTAGGATTGCATCACAGCCTTGTTCAACCGTTTGGTAGTTGACTAGCGCCGTTGTTCCACTAGCTTGAGCATTCATTAAGCGTGCAAGATTCGAGTCACGCATTGGTGTTATTGGATGATCTCGCATACCAGATTCATTGAGCAACACTCCATTGACATACAAATTGCCATTGAATACGCAACGTCCATTCAGAGGTAATGATGGACAAACAACCGCAAATTTGGTTTTTAATGCTGCCATTAATGCATCTGTTACTGGGCCGATATTGCCCTTAGCGGTACTATCAAAGGTAGAACAGTACTTAAAGTAAATCTGAGTGCAGTCATACTGCTGTAAATACGTTAGAGCATCAAGTGACTGGTTAATTGCCTCCGAAGGAGGACATGAGCGAGATTTCAAGCTGATTACAATCGCATCAGCATCGATTTCGATTGGGCTTTGCGGTACGCCACTTAATTGCACTGTGTTTAGTCCGCCTTTTACTAGGAAACTGGCAATATCAGTCCCTCCAGTAAAATCATCAGCAATAACCCCTATTCGCATTATTTACTCCATATCATCGGCATTATGCCCGTTAATGAGCTCACAATAACGCAACATCACATTTTTTAACAGTYGTGCATTTTTTTAACCCGAGATAATAAAATGCAAAATTTTAATTATATTCCTATATATATTTTAATTATATTCCTATATAT
>NZ_MUFF01000026.1:0-43789 GCF_001996105.1 Salinivibrio sp. IB643 | reverse complement strand
AGATATAATAATCAACATAAAGGTTTTTTATGAAAAAAATATCTAGCTCTTTCTTAACCTTAAGTTTGCTGATGGCATTCGGTTCCGCTAGTCATGCATCTAACCTTAATCAAACCGATCCTGTGGCGGATCTAATTCAGTCATCTACCGCCTATTTCCAACAAGAATGCCACCTGTATGGCCCAGAAAAAGATGTTTCGTCAAACTGTAATTACTACGTCTTAAATCTTGCGAAAGTAAGCATAGATGAAAGAAGTGCGTTGACTTCCGAGCTTTTAGGGTTTGGTGTAGACAGTAAATATGTGCTGGTTACAAAGCCTAACGATATTGACAACCGGGGTATCTATCTTCTTGATGTTCTTGACCCTGAATATATCGCATCCAGCCTGGAAAAAGAGCTCAGTAAGTCAAGTCGGAGTAAACGTTCTGCCTCTCGGAACAGCAGCAATGTAATGGAGCAAATTGTCCACAGACGCTTCAATGTTGAAAGAGAGGGTAAAGGAAATGTCACGCTGAAATACAAAATTCGCTTTTACAGCAAATCCCCTTTCTACGCATCCTCTGGCGATAAAGATAAGCATGTGGAGATCATCCTGGCGGAGGGGGCCGGTGTCGATACGGGATTGGGTTGGAAGGATCACCGCTATTCCTGGAAAAACGGTCGCACCACCAACTATATCTATAGTGAATACTTGGACGCTATCGATGTCGGCATCAAGATTAACGACAGCGAGAACCTCTCTTCCGGGCAGGTTTACCTAGTTGATCTCTTCCCGAGAATGCAGGACCAGGTCGAATCCAACATCGAAAAAGAAACCACGACCAGTATTAGTGTCGGCCTGAGCGATATTCCCAAGCTCCCAATCAAAGAAGTTTCGTATTCTTTTACCGATAAATACAGCATCTCCAATAAGAAGCAGTTTGAGTTGTTCACACAAACTAATCAAGATGGCTACAACATCCAATATGTGAACGCCAAATATGGGTCAGCTATCACCCCTGCTGAAAACGGCTTCTGTCAATTGGGTACCGCTGATGGCTGGTGTTGGGACTATGATGTCGCAGGAGGTCAGCCGTGGGACTTTGATAAGCTGAGGCAAAACAACTCGCTGGCAATCAGTGGCATGCGGCCCGATTTTGTCGCCAAAATTGCAGCAAAAGAAGACACAGACGGCACATCTGACTTCGTGGTCAGCACCACAGTAGACACTCTGGCGCTGTTTGGTCACAATCGCTTCTTAATTGGCAATCGCTACGTATCCGGCCCCCAACTGAGGGAGAACTCCCCCCTCAACCCTAACTGGCACACCGAAACTAACTATGAAAAACTGACATACATTGATCAGTTTACCATAACCGTCGACTGGAACAGCCCCTGGTTCCTGGGGGCTAACGCAGTTACAATTAAATCTAATTACCTAAGTCAGCAAAATGCGCAGTGTCTAACTGTTGTCGGCCACAGCAGCCTGCAGTTTAAAGACTGTGTCGATGGCTCTGCATCTCAGTCGTTTATCTACGACGAGGAGAAGAGATACCGCAGCGTTGCCAATATCAACCAGTGTCTGGACTCCGCAAATGGCCAATTGACACTAAGCTCAGATTGCAGACATGACTTTGCGCCAAACACCCAGACCTGGAACTGGCAGGCGCCAAATGACTTTGCCAATGATGTTCTCTATACCAGAAACTATAATGGGACAATCAATGCGATAGACGCCTCAACCTCAGTGCCTAGGGTGTTTGTTCTCGATAGTTCAGAGGAAAAACCTGCTAGCGTTCTATATACCAGCCGATTTACGGACTTCGGCACGGTTAAACCTTAAAGCCTTAATAGCCGCTTATCGACTGGTAAGCGGCTGCATAATTTTGTCTATCATTAAGACAATTCTTATCATTTTAAAAAAACATCACTTTATAATGAAGTTCATGCCCATRTGCATCATGTCGCTTGTATGGCGTTGTTGATCAAATCAGTCACCTAACGCACTAATCCCAATGGGATTACTCCCATCAATCAACTCGGTAACTAACAGGCATACCGAGTCTTATGACTTTGTTCATCACTTTCACGTTGGCCAATGCTTCGTCAACTAGTGCACGATAATCAGGCAGTGTCAGTTGTGGACTGAGTAATTTTTTGATTAGCCAGATTAATTTTTCTATCCATTGCCATTAAGTGCCTTTAGGAAACGTGCAGGGGTGCCGCCGTAAAGATTGTCAGGCGGCACGTCGTGCTTAACTACCGTATTGGCGGCGATGACGCTGCGTGCCCCGATAGTGACTCCTTGACRGATCACCACATTACCGCCAATCCACACATCGTCTTCTACCACAATGGGTTGGCACCATGTCTCCCATGCGCGGCGGCTTTGATAGTCGAGGGAGTGGGTCGGAGTGTAGAACTGCGTATTGGGGCCAATCAGCACATGGTTGCCAATCTTAATCGGTGCACCATCCAGCATAGTGACATTCATGTTGATTAAGGTGTTGCTGCCAACCTCAATGGTCTCGCCAAACTCACAATGGAACGGAGGTTGAATGACCGAACCTTCGCCGATGGTACGTAATAACGTGGTAAGCAGTTGCTTTCTTGTCGTCGTATCTAGGCTTTGATTGAATGCTAATAAGGTTCGTGTGGCATGGTCTCGCCTGATATCAATGGATCCATCGCTGTCATCAAACACAAGTCCTTGGCACATCTTTTCCCATTCGGTCATTATTTATCTCCTTATCAACCCCAAAACGACGGATGTTGCAGTTCTAGGTGATGTAAAAAAGCGCCACCTAGGGTAGCGCTTGATAATATTATCGTTATTTAGTTACTTAGTGTCTATTGAAAGTAAACACGAACATCGGTTTGGCTCCGGCTGCCGTCACCAGCGAGTAGCAAGTACAAATGTTGCTGGTTGCGTAAGTCAACCTCAATATATTGATTGCTGCCGGGTCTTTCAGAGGCTGCCTGATTTTTCGCTTGCGTTGGCCAATACTCTTCAGCCGCAAACACGTTCAAATCACCTGCATCACCGTCTGCCATGACCCATACTTGGGCTTTGGTCACGCCTTCAGGTACATTGGCATACAGATAACGACGTTGATAAACGCTAATACTATTGGGGCTGTCGACGTTGAGCAGAGTCGGACGTAAATCATCGGTGCCAGTCGGTGTTTCAGGCTCGGGATCAGGTGTTGGCTCTGGTTCGCCTTGCCCTCTCGCCGTAACGTTGACGGTGACATCCTTAAAGTCCCCGCGCCCTGTAATACTCAAGGTATACCGCCCTGGCTCGACATCGTTTAGAGTCACGGTTTCATTACTGGTTTGATTGAACTCTGTGGCGTCAAAGTCATAATAGTGCGCCTGGCGGTCTTTGGCGACGTAGAGATCAGCATTGCCTTGGCCCGCGATGCTAAAGGTAAGCGCTGTGGCGGCACGTTTCAGGTCGATCTGATAGAGATGTTCACTGTATGCCTGTCCGCTAATAGTGACGGTTTGTCCTAGGGACAGAGTTGTAACGTCTGGGTGCTCAGGTTCAGGTTGTGGCTCAGGATCTGGATCTGGGCGAGGAGGTTCACCGCCATCCGAACTATCCAGCGTCGTCAGCCATTGCGAAAATGCGGGGCCATACTGTGCACCATACTCTTTGACTAAGCTTGCCCATTGTTCAAATTGTCCAGTTCGTCCGGCTGAGAGTAACGCATCTACAGCTTCTGGGTGCTTTTCAAACAAGAAGCGTACGGCCAAATATCCCCACCGATACACACGATTAGCATCATGTTGGTAGGTGGTAGCAAATACGTCACTGAGTGAATAACCGCCTTCTTTGCCTAAGTCAATTGCCGCAGAATAGTCATCGCCATGAGCCATGTATTCAGCAAAGCCTTCCAGCCACCACACGGTATGACCATGACGCAGCACGTCGTTGAAGTCGCCGTACAGGTTAAAGCGGCCATCAAGATAATGAACATACTCGTGTTCGAGGTTCCAAATGGAGAGCGATTTACCATCGTCATTGCGGTAGGCAATAAAGCGAGCTTGGTTGTCAGGGCTTGCGGGGTCGCCCTCTAAGTACTGGCCGCCGTTATTGGTCGAATTTCCAAACAAGAACGATGAATAGGTTCTATAGTCCGACGGGTTATCAAATACCACCACTTCAACACTGTCGTTTAGATCATCAGCCACCGCTTGATAACCGGAGCGAACGGTTTGATGAAACGCGTTTTCTTTTTGATGCAAGCTTTCACAGGCTTGTTGAGACTGCGCTTGTGTCATGCTTTGTGAGCGGATCACGGCAGGACCATCACATTGATAACGATAGGGAACGATTTTGGTGGCTAACGTCGATTTGGCATTGGTGAGGCCTAATTCTTGGATTTTATCAGGAGCAAACGCGTCGACCATTTCAACCAGTCCGACCCAAACGGCATCATTGGTGCCACCCAGAGGAAAACGAGGCAGAAGATCACGGTAGTGAGTCAGAACTCTCTCACGGATACTTGGCTGAGGTGCCATGAGTAACCGGCCCATCTCACGAACCGTATTCGACACCAATAAAGCACCGTATTCACTTTGTGATAACTCAGGGTTATCAATGACAAACTGGTAGAGACGATCGACCAAAGACAAGTCAGCTGCAAGCATATCGTAGAAGGCTTGATTGGATTGATGGCCTGCCATAGCGACAAATAGATTATTCAACGCGTTAACATAGCCGCGCTCTTGTAAGCGCGATTGATTCAGGCTTTCCAGCAGTTGTAGTTGTAGGTTAAAGGTTTGTGGTAATTGCTTAATGCTATCGGCCATCAACGTCAGGCCATGTAATGCATCGGTTTGCGCACGGCCATCTTCAGTTGCAAAAGGGGATTGTAGAAACTGGACGATGGTATCCGCCAATGCTTTATCGAGCTTATCAGAATAATCCGCTTGGTCTGTGTCACCATAAAAGCGGACGTAATAAGCTGCGCGAATATATTCACTGAGGTTGGTGATTTGGCGTGCTTGCGTTGCTTGGCCTTGATATTGCGAGACGGTTTGCTCTAGTCGCTGAGCGACTTTGCGGACAAAGACTTCTTGGTAAACGGAATCATAACGGCTTGATTGGGTATCGTACCAGCTTGTAAAGCAGCTGCGATCTGCATTCGCAATCACTTGGATAGGGCTAGCACTGGCTGCTAAATCGGCGACCTCGCATGACTCGCTAGCCCATGCACTGGTGCTACTTAGCGCGACAAGCGCGATAAGTGCCGAAAGAGGCTTGGGACGGGAAGGAAATTTATAAGACATTTCAAGCTCCTAGTTTAATTTGGGCGGAGCTTTTATAACGATTTTCTCGATATTTTTGGCGAATTAAGCCAAAATATTAGGCATTAGTTCCACTTTCTTTTTCTTATCAGCTACTTATTCATCATTACGTTTCTTTTTCACGCAGGTGTAACTTGGCAATACGTTTGGTCACGGTATAGACGCGCTTGAGCGATTCGGTCCACTCCATTTCAATACTAAACAGTTGAAGACGATTGGGGTTATGCTCGACCAAACGCTCTGCTTGATGAGCCAGTACTTTATCCAATAGCGCGTTAAGGGTACGTTTGGTGTTTAGTACCCGCTTAGCCCGTTGCGTATCCCCACGTCGAATCGCATTCACGCTATCAAGTAACGCATGCGCCACCTTATCTTGGATTTCATCAAGCGTTGATTGCATTTCAGGGCTGATGCTAATCTCCGCATGAAGTGATTTATCCATGATGGGAACTAAGGTGTCTTCAATCAGATCAGCAATGCTTTCGAGTTGGTCGGTCACACTGATCAGCATGATTTGACGATCACTTTGTGCCTGTGACAGGGGCTCTTTACGCAGTCGTCCTAAGTAAAACAAAATATGCCCATGTAGAATATCTACTTGTTGTTCTAGAGTCTCTATTTTCCCCAGCGCCTCCACGGCAGCGCTTTGTTCTTGCTGCGTGGCCAGTTTTGAGGTTAGAGGCGGTAGGGCATTCATCATGTTACAAACTCTACGCCCAACGCGACCTATCTCAAGCTGCGCCTGGTCCATAGCAATGTCTGGCGTCATCAATAGTTCTTTCGACAAGTATTTTGGTGCGACAATCGGCCGTTTGCTGATCGTTGGTTTAGGCGTTTTTGGTATGATTTTTTTTGCCAGCCAAACAAATCCTCCCACGAATGGCAGCATAATAAGCGTATTCACGACGTTAAATAACGTATTCGCATTCGCTATTTGACGCGGGAGCTCAGCTCCTAATCGTTCAACGCCGGTTAAATCAGGGTGAATCGGCGAAAGCGCGACACTCCAATCACTGAGCGTGCTGATCATTGGCAACCAAATGAATACGCCAATAATGTTAAAGAGAATATGAACACTGGCGGTTTGCTTGGCTTCGCGAGATTTACCGATGGCGGCCAATAATGCGGTGACGCACGTCCCGACGTTAGCCCCCATGGCAAGTGCGATCCCACTTTCCAACGAAATAAAGCCTTGTCCCGCTAATACGATCACAATCCCGGTGGTGGCCGAAGAGGACTGTACTAATGCAGTAAACAAGGCTGCAAGCAAGATAGCGAGGAAGGGGTTTCGCATTTGGGCCATGGCATCAATAAATGGCTGATAGCCGCGCAGGGGGGACATCGCCTCACTCATTATATTCATCCCCGTAAAGATAAGACCCAAGCCAAACAGCATCTTGCCGTATTGCTTGGTTTTATCGGCCTTGGCGGTAAATTGAATAAAAAAGCCAATAGCGACCATCAGATACGCGGCTTGGGTGATTTTAAAGGCCACAATTTGGGCCGTTACCGTGGTGCCAATATTGGCCCCCATGATCACGCCTGTTGCTTGTGTCAGCGACATCAAACCTGCAGAAATAAAGCCGATTAATAGCACTGTGGTGACAGAAGAAGACTGAATGGTTGCGGTCATACCGGCCCCAGTGAATACACCAGCCACCCGGTTAGTCGTTAGTCGCGCTAACAAAGATTTGAGTCGACTCCCTGCGGCATTTTTAAGTGCATTGGACATCTTATCCATGCCGTATAAAAACAGAGCAAGACCTCCGAGCAGCCCCATGACCATGGTCGGGTAATGAATCGACGATGTGTTGACCTTAGCGGCCCAGACAGCGGTAGGGATGAGGAGAAGGATCAGCGCGAGGTGRTGCCAGCGTCCGATTGTGAGAAATACCTTTTTTTGCATCCAGTCTATCCATAACTTAATTGTTATCAATAATTATTAACATAGGTGTAATAAATCAGTAACGCGAGAGATAGGTACCATTATCGGCGAGAATCGCGCGGGGATCACAATATGCCATCGCTTCACTGGCAAGGGATGGGGCGCATGATTAGTCACTCATAAATGAAGCGGCCGGCATGATGCCAGCCGCCATGGAAACTAGCCTTGGCAACGACCTTAGTCGCGCTAAAACTATTATTTGGACATAGAATCAATGTCTAATTATTTTGTGATACTCGAAGAGTCTCTGATGCTGATATGCCGCGCTGATCAGCTCGGGCTAAGATATTCGTGGTGTAGTTACCTTTACTGGTAACCGTGACATAAATATCTTTTCCTTGAACTTGACCAAAGGCACAGTACTCAGCGTTGCCTGAATTGGTTGAACGACAGTCATGATCATTCACGCTTGCCGGGCGACCGATAGCGGTATATAAATCGACATCGCCTTCTCCCCGATAGGTTTGTAGCCAAACCGTACCGCGTGGTGCGGATCGAACCACAAACTGCTGTGCGCTTCCCGTTGTGCCTTGAATTTGTACGGGCTGCTCTAAAGTGAGTTGTCTAAGCTGCGGCTCTGGTTGTGGTTCGGGCTCTGGTTGTGGTTCGGGCTCTGGTGTCGGTGTGTCGTCACCTTGGCAGGTTTGTATCTGGATACCGACTGCTAAAAAGGCCTGACTTACTGCACCCGCTGCATAATTATGATCTTTTGCTGCTTCGCAAACACCCTCAGCGCCTTGTTTGAAGTTCGAGTAGGGGCGCCAGTACAGTTGATTAGCGGTTGCAAATGCGCGGAAGGCTTTTTCGATATTCCACTGATCGCTGGTGGCTAAATGATAAAAAGCTTTGTTGTAAATACCTGAGCTTAAGTGAACATCAATGCCGTGATAGTAAAGACCAACGTGGCCAATGGAGTGACCATCTTTATTGGGGGTAATGAAATAACGCATAGCGTCGCCATGCTTCATCACATCTTCACCCATTTTCCAGTTAAACTCGCCGAATACATACTGGCCTAGCGCCGCGGCAGCGATATCTGAAAAGGCTTCATTCATGCCACCCGACATTCCGCGATACTCTAAGCCAGAATTTTGCTCAGTAAAACCATGACTGACTTCATGCGCGATCACGTCCCAGGTAGTAAGTGGGTACAATCCGCTATTTCCATCACCAAATGTCATCTGGCGACCATCCCAAAACGCATTGCCGTAGTCTTTACCATAGTGAACACGCATAGTGAGCTTTTGGCGAATAGGACGAACATCTAACCAATCTTGATACATATTGAAAACTTGCTGGCCAAAGTACTGCGCATCATTCATCGGGGCATAGGCGCCGTTGACTTGGCGATAGGTATTTTGAGGGCAATTAAATTGATGAACTTGTCCGCCCCATTCACGGTTGTTCATATTAATGGTTTTCACCTCGGGGCTGTCCATTTGGCAGCGACTATTTACCTGAAAGCCACCGAGCTGCGTGTTCGGGCCAAAGTTAAATTGACCACTTTTTTGGTTCCCTCCTGGGCCACCCGCTTCTAGGTGAGTAATGCCTTCCCAGCTATCTAAAACAGTGCCGGATTTCGCATCGATAATTTTGATCGGGCGTGAGGGGTGGCCGTTATCGTTGGTTAAGTAGTCAACTTTATACACTAGGCGCGCAGTTTGCTGCTCATCAAGCCAAATCAACAACTGTGTGTTCGCATCTGGTTGCTTAAATTGCGGCGCATTTGGGTTAGATTCGCCCTGTGCAATGGCAATGGCCTGTTGCTGATTCAACATCGGCAGCGTGCTGCCAATATCAGACTCAATATCGGTGACGACCTCGCCTTTTACATCCGGCGCAAAATTGCGTGCCGATGTGTTCTCAACCACCGAGTAACCATAAACAGGAATACCGTAATGAAGTTGTTGTTTGCGAACCAGAGATTTGTCACCAATGTTAAGGCGAGATTGCTCTTGGTAACTTAATGGAGAGCTATTCACCATGGTACTGCGAGATTGCTCAGGAGCGAGCGCCTTGCGCAAATCAATGCTGGTCGCATCGACAATATTGGCGGCATAAGAGGGCAACGCAAGTGGAATAAGTAAGGCAAGTAACGTTATACGCATAATATCCTCGTTAGATAGAAAAGATCTTGGTTACTATCCACAGCCACTGCTAGAGTAAAATGTGATTGGGGTCATAGTGTCGATCCGGTTCAAAAACTGTCTAGAAAAATGGTACTCCGCTTCCATTTTTCTGTTGGTTTTTCGGCGGCGCTGGATAACGTAATAAAAACAAAGGAGTGATGCTGTGTATCGCCGAGGATGGCTGACTTTGATGTTGATAGGATGTTTATGGACCTTTCCGGCCGAGGCGAGCGATAAGTCGTGGCAATCGCCTGCTTATATCCTTGACGCTTTTTACCGAATAGCAATGAAAAGCGAATATATTGAAGGGGAGCGGGGCATCCGAAAGTGGCAAGCGCCGATTCGGTATCATATTACCCATCCAATCAGTAGCAGTGAGCTACATGATAATTTAGTGGCGTACCATCTTAGTCATTTGCAATCTATTACTGGTGTAGCCTTTACCCCAACCGATAGGCCTGAACGCGCCAATCTATCGATCGTATTTACTAATCATGCCCGTTTTTTAGACGATGCACGCAAACAGTTTGCGACGGACGATGTCTCGCCATTAGAGAACGCGACATGTGCTGCTAACATTAAAGTGGATAGACACGGGGTAATTCAGTATGCGGCGGTAGTGATCCCCGTCGATCTCGCCCGATCAAAAGGTAAGCTGGTGGCGTGCGTGGTGGAAGAGTTGACGCAAGTCATGGGGTTACCCAATGACGATAACCGAGTTTACCCGTCTATTTTTAACGATCAGAGCTCGCTGCAGTTGCTGACTGGACTCGATAGCCTACTGCTGCAGCTGTTATATCTCAATGTCGTAAAACCAGGGCAAAACTGGGAAACCACCCAGGCAATTATTCGGCCCGTGATCATGAAGTGGGCGCAAGATGGCACCATTAATAACGCCCATCGAGCAGTAAAAACCGGAAAACTCTATCCGCTACTCGGGTGGTAGCCTGGCTGAAGATGCCAACGTGTTGATGATTGGTCTGCCCAATAACAAAAATTGTTGAGAGTGATTTAGACATTTCGCCAACTTAGACGACACTTAAAGGGTGGATTGATACTGTCATAACGATTTGGGGAGGCGACATGGAGTCGATCACAGTCAAAGATTATATGAACAAACGACCGGTTACATTCTCGCAGGACATGCCGTTGTCTAGAGCGCTCGAAAAGTTACTTCGTAGCCAGCAAACGGGAGGCCCAGTCATTGATGCAAATAAACGTTTGGTGGGCTTTATATCCGAGCAAGATATGTTGCAGCAGTTGTTACGAGACAGCTACCACTGTCAAGACTCACACACCGTCTCAGATTGCATGACGCCCAACGCGTTAGCGGTGGAATCAGAAGACAGTATCATTAAACTGGCCGAAATGATGACACCGACCAAACCTAAACTGTATCCGGTCGTCGATGAAGGTAGATTAGTTGGGATCATCACGCGCCGTGACATACTGCGCGCCATTGGGATGCAGATGGGCGAATGTTTAACCCATCCTGTGTGACCACAGTACGATACGCACGCACCCTACTGAGCCGTCAGTAGGGTGGTTGGATTGAGCATCCCCTCTCGTTTTTCGTCTGTTTTTTTATTGGCGCACTCTGCTGTTATTCTGCTTTTTAATATTGATATTTCAGTAACTAAGACGATGCTCATGATAGATCGTGCGATTTTTGGTGCCAGATTTAAGGTTTTCTGCTATTGTGCTGCCTATTGGCAAGCTGGTGGCCTGCCGTGCGGATACAGAGGTTAGCCCCTGTCATGCAGTGAATACGATAAGCAGGATGCGGGAATATCGTGGTTGTGGAGGCCAGCATTGACTTTACGACAATATCAAATGAGGTAGAAACAAAAGTTAAATTGGACGATCAGGGAGGACGAGGTGAGAGAAACAAAGAGGTTATATGTATCAACTCAATTCAATTGGTGCACTAGAATCATTCTTGATTGCTATTGCTGTACTTTTTTTAGGCCATTTTGTTAATTCAAAAATTCCTATATTACGCAAGTTTAACATTCCCGAACCTATTGTCGGGGGGTTAATCATTGCTTCTTTGATATCAGTTTTACATTATAAAGGTATCAACTTTGAATTTGATCTACCGTTGAAAAACACMTTTATGCTGATGTTTTTTGCCACCGTTGGCTTGGCCGCTAATTATAAACAGTTAGTAGCAGGAGGCTTAAAAGTTTTCTGGTTTTTAGCGATCGCGTCTGTCTATATTATCATTCAAAATGCGATTGGCGTCAGTTTTGCCTCGCTCCTAGGCCTTGAACCGTTAATGGGCTTAGTCGCCGGTTCAATTACGCTATCAGGTGGTCATGGTACTGGCGCAGCCTGGGCACAAATATTAACAGATGAATATGGGATTCAAAGCACGCTTGAGATCGCAATGGCTTCAGCCACAGTCGGCCTCGTTATCGGCGGGATCATTGGTAGCCCTGTTGCGCAGCGTTTGATTGATAAACACCGACTCGAATCTGAGTATGGACGCGGGACAACCACGCATGATAAATATCCCGAAGTAGTCACATATAATGAAAACGAAGAAGATAAAGTCACTGCTAAAAAAGTGATTGAAGTCCTTTTTACCTTGTTATTGTGCATTACAGGCGCAAGTTATTTATCTGAATGGGTTAATCAGTTTAACATTCAGTGGCTCATGATTCCTGATTTTGTTTATGCGTTATTCTTGGGAGTGGCCATCACCAATACGTTAGAGCTTTTTAATGTACGTAAGCTTGAATCAGAAACGGTTGATATGGTGGGGACGGTCTCTTTGTCTTTATTCCTCGCGATGGCTTTAATGACGCTGGAGTTATGGAACATTCTCGACTTAGCTGTGCCATTTCTGATTATTCTTACAATTCAATCAGTATTGATGGGATTATTTAGCTACTATGTCACCTTTAAGCTAATGGGAAGCGATTATACCAGTGCGGTCATTGCTGGTGGGCACTGTGGTTTTGGCTTGGGGGCGACACCGACGGCAGTCATGAACATGGGCTCGATCGTTAACCGCTTTGGGCCAGCGCCTCAAGCCTTTATGGTCGTTCCTATTGTCGGTGCGTTCTTTATTGACATCGTGAATCTCATTATTCTGCAAGGATATATTTTTGTGATTCAGTAACTCATTGCGGATATGTCGCGGTAATTAGAATTAACGCCCAGCCATTTAAAGGCTGGGCGTTTTTATAGTGATACATCCGTCCTTGACTCTGGAGTGGGCTCCAACCCTTATACTGTCCGTAAATGATAAACACAACGACTAACAAAGGAGTCGATTATGTGTAAACACTGCGGACACCACCATTGTCACCAACCCCATCACCAAACCGTTTCTCAGTCCACAGAGGCGGTGACAAACACATGTCAAGAAACAAGTTGCTGTTCGAGTCATCAAGATGGCGAGGGCAATGCAGATGACGACGATCCTGACAGGCATCGCTTTTCCTCTTCTGTGACCCATGAATGGGCGGTGACGGGAATGGACTGTCCAAGCTGTGCCGCCAAACTAGAGAAGGCGATTCACGCCACACCGGGTGTTGAAAGTGCGACAGTACTGTTTGCGACTGAAAAGTTACGGGTGTCTCTCTCCCACAATGCACCCGCTGATACGCTTGCGGCGATTCAGTACGCGGCCAAAAAAGTGGGCTTTCCACTGCTGGCATTAAATCAACCCGCTATAGAGCCTTCTGGCTGGCAGAAGTGGTGCGATGATGCACTACTGTTTGGATTGATTGGCAGCATGCTCATCGCCTGGGGCCTGCATTATTGGTCTCCCTCACTGTCAGACTGGTTATTTACCGGCGCCACCGTGGTCGGATTAACGCCCATCTTACTCAAAGCGGGCAGGCTGGCACGTCAGGGATCCCCGTTTTCCATTGAAACACTGATGAGTATTGCCGCACTCGGTGCCCTCTACCTAGGAGAAACGACGGAAGCGGCCATGGTGTTGGTACTGTTTCTCATTGGCGAGCGGCTGGAAGGCTATGCCTCGACGCGTGCCCGTGACGGTATTCAATCATTAATGGCGTTAGTGCCAGAAACCGTGACGCGAGTGGGCAAAAACGGTGAACGTGAAGCCGTTGCGGCAAGCACATTAACGCCCGGTGATGTGATTGAGATTAGCGCTGGTGAGCGTTTGCCGGCGGATGGCAAGTTGATGGGAATGGCGGCGAGTTTTGATCAAAGTGCCCTGACGGGAGAGTCGATTCCGGTCGATATTGAAGCGGGCGACACCGTGATGGCAGGCAGTTTAGCCACCGATAAAACGGTGACACTGACGGTGACCTCTGCCCAAGGTGAAAACGCCATTGACCGAATCCTGCATTTGATTGAGCAAGCCGAGTCAAAAAAAGCACCGATTGAACGCTTTATCGATAGATTCAGTCGTTGGTATACCCCGACGATGATTGGCGTAGCCGTGTTAGTGGTTGTCGTTCCCCCCCTCTTTTTTGCTGCCAGTTGGCAAGAGTGGTTATACCGTGGCCTAGCACTATTATTGATTGCATGCCCCTGTGCGCTGGTGATTTCCACACCAGCGGCTATCACCTCGGGCTTGGCCACGGCAGCACGTCGAGGCGCGTTAATTAAAGGGGGAGCGGCGCTAGAAAGCTTGGCAAGTATCAACGCGGTATCCTTTGATAAGACGGGCACACTGACAGAAGGTAAGCCCATGGTCACGGATGTTTGTGTGTGGCAAGGTGAAGAAAGCACGCTGTTGCAACTGGCGACAGCGATCGAACGCGGTAGTCATCATCCATTGGCTAAATCACTCGTGCTCTACAGCACGGAACGCGGTCTTTCTATCCCCGATGCGACAGGGCTTCAAGCCAATGCAGGCCGAGGCGTAGAGGGGACAGTCGACGGCCAGCTTGTTCGGATGGTTGCGCTCGACAAACTTTCGGACGCCACGCTCGAGCGTGCGCAGTATCAACAGGCCAGTCAGATCGCGGCACGCGGAGTCACCGTTGCAGTAGTGATGGTCGATGAGCGCCCTTATGGCATGATTGGCTGGCGTGATAAATTGCGCGAGGATGCACGTGAGGCGATTGAGCAGATCCGCGCGATGGGGATTCATCCTGTGATGCTGACAGGGGATAACCCGACAGCCGCTGCTGAAATTGCCGACGAGTTAGGGATTGATTATCGTGCTGGACTATTACCTGAAGACAAGGTTGCGGCGGTTGAAGCGTTCGCGAGTCAGTATCGGATCGCCATGATTGGCGATGGCATTAATGACGCCCCTGCAATGAAAGCCGCTCAGTTGGGGGTCGCGATGGGCAGTGGGACGGATGTTGCGCTTGAAACCGCCGAGGCAGCATTGAGCCATAATCGTTTAATTGAGCTGCCTCGCGTTCTTCAGCTTGCGCGCGCGACGCAAGCCAATGTGCGGCAAAACATCACGATTGCGCTAGGACTAAAAGGGGTGTTTTTGGTCACCAGTGTGTTAGGGATCACCGGTTTATGGGTGGCTGTCCTGGCAGACAGTGGGGCGACAGCGTTGGTGACAATGAATGCGTTACGCCTGTTGCGTGATTAGGGCCAAAAATGAGGACACCCTCTGTCTGCTTTTGCCTTTATAAAGTGATTTTGATCTCTAAATCCTGAAATCTGTAAGAGGTGATCGTGCAATATGTCGATTATGGTCACATAAAAAGGAGCAGATTTGAGTATCCTAAACACATAATCAATAACGAGTTCAGGCCTACCTCGGTAGGCCTTACATTATTTTAAATGCTGATGATAGCATCCAGCGAGGAGACTGATTATGTCTGATACCCCTGTATTCCACCTTGGCGTCACAAAAGCCGATTTACAAGGCGCAACCACTGCCATCATTCCTGGTGATCCTGCTCGCGTTGAAAAAATCGCGAACTTGATGGAAAACCCAACGTTTCTCGCCTCACAGCGTGAATATACCTTGTACCTCGGTTGGCTAGATGGCAAATCCGTGGTGGTTTGCTCAACCGGCATTGGTGGACCGTCAACGTCTATTGCGGTAGAAGAATTGGCGCAATTAGGCGTAAATACCTTCTTGCGTGTTGGTACTACAGGCGCTATCCAGCCTGACATTAACGTCGGTGATATGATCGTGACCACCGGCTCTGTACGTCTTGACGGTGCCAGTACTCACTTTGCACCGATGGAATTCCCAGCGGTGCCTGATTTTGATGTTGCGACCGCGATGAAAGCCGCCGTTGATGAAGATGGTGCTACCGTACATACAGGGGTGACCGCATCAAGTGATACCTTCTACCCAGGCCAAGAGCGTTATGACACCTTTAGCGGTCGCGTTGTGCGTCGTTTCCAAGGCTCAATGCAAGAATGGCAAGAGATGGGTGTGTTGAACTTTGAGATGGAATCGGCCACTTTGCTGACCATGTGTGCCAGCTCAGGCTTACGTGCTGGTTGTGTCGCGGGTGTGATTATCAACCGTACGCAAAAAGAAATCCCAGATCACGCGACCTTAAAAGAAACGGAAGCACGTTCGATCAAAGTGGTGGTGGAAGCGGCCCGTAAGCTACTATAAGCTAGCGCAGTATCGTTATCCTTGAACGCGGTGCCCTGATGAGCACCGCGTTTTTATTGTTGTTTATTGCCGACAAGGTTGTCGAACGTGTCGTATCGCCTTGCGTAAGCGATTAACTTGTTCTTACTTCGATAGTACCGCCAGCCGCAATAAACCAATCGTAAAGATGGGTGCGTAAGTTGGCCAGCTGGTCAGGGCCGATCAACGCTAAACCTAGATCCGTACCCCGTGTAATATCGTGATGACGTAATGGTCTAAAGCTGACCAGCATCGCACGTGCTTGCAAGCCACCCAGTAAATCGCGCAAAGACTCTAATTTATACAGGGTGTCATCACCGTCGCTAGACATGCCTTTTGTCTTGCACTCAATGATATGAAGCTTATTGTTAACCACCATGGCGACATCCAATTCATTGCGGACTTCTCGCTCGCCAATTTGGCGATAAACCTGCATAGAAAGCGCACTGTCTTGGATGGTCGGTAATTCTTTTTGGATAGAAGTGACCGTGTGGTGCACGTAGCTTTCCAGCCATTCTCCGTTGGCAAAACGTCGGGCTTCCTCACAGCTAAAAGTGAGCACACCATTTTCGTAGCGCGCTAATCCGGCATCCGATAAATCGTCGAGCAGCATCCCAAGTTCGCGATAGCCTTGCTGTTTTTCGCTCAATGCAACATCCAGGCACTGTTCTTTTCGGCAAGTGGTCGCTAAGTAATTTAAGGTGGCTAAACCTGGGCCTAATTCATACGCATTGCTCGCCCATTTTTCTCCTAGCCGATAAATATCATTGGTAAGACAGCCGGTTTCCTCTTCATCGTGATCTGCGCAACGGGCACCAAAAATCGTCATGTACTCGGTCAAACTAATATGATCTTCGACCTGTTGCTGTGGAAGACCGTCGGGGTAGAGCCAGCATAATTCGTCGCTGTAGGGCTCTATCACATAACAGGGCCAGTGGTAAGTTCTAAACACTTCGTAAGCAGACAATAATTGGTGGCGTAGGCCACAGCTCGCATTAAAAAGAATGTCTTCAGAAGATTGGGTGAGCTGTTCGGCAAGACGCTTTACTTGGCTTTTGACTTCTCGGATATTGATATCATCCGAGATTTCAAAAAACTCCGTTTCAATGCCTTTCGGGGCTAACACACGAGTGAGTCGCTCAAACTCGAGATCTTGTTCAAGCGTACCAATCAATACCAACTTACTGACAGGCAATTGTTGATGTAAAACCGGGGTAACGAGTCGGACTGGATCCGAATCAATGATTCCTACATGAATAGCCATAAATGCTCCAGGCGGGCTATGCGGCGACAACAAGCCGCTAAATGATAAGTATAGTTGCCAGACTCAACAGATGACATGGATCTAATATCCGTCTTCAACGTCAGGCTTTCAACCGTAGATCGCGTAAATAAGTGTAATTTGACAGAGTGCTGACCTTGAGGCGTCAGTGTCAGTGWTTTAACCGCAAGCCCAGCCAACGACGGCTCGATAGCTGGGCACGTGCGTGTGAGGAGGCGCTAAGTCCGGCTTTGTTTGAGTGCTTGCTGACGCAATGTCGTAGTGAGCATATTTAACTCAGGGATCATACGCTGAATTAATGTTAACTGTTGCAGCACCATGCTTAACGGTGTGTTATCGATCCTATCATGAGCGGCGACGTTAGGCTCTGGGGTGTCGTGATACACAACGTCTGGGTGAGTGTCTGCCAGGTCGCCGGAGAGGGTTTTATCACCGGTTGATGCCACTTGAGTGGGTTGCTCGGTCGGCAGCTCGCGCCGGAGTCGTTCGGTTAACGCATTGAGTGATTGGTGAATGTCACGATGCAGTTGCGCCACTTTCTGATGATTAACCTCATCGTCCATGCGACGGCGGTGAGCCCCAAGCGCAGAAATATAGCTCAACATCGCATTGTTCAAACACAAAAACCGGAACGTCTCTTCAATGTTGGTGCGATAGCGTCCGGGCTCGACCAACATGTTACTGATGGCGGTGGTGAGCTCGGCATCGGCATTGTGTGCATGGCGACGTGCGATTCGGTAGGCGAGATTATCGCGTTTACCGACACGATATTGTGCGATCACATGGGCAAGGTAATCACGATTGGCTTGTAACGCCTCGGTCATGATCCCACGCAACCGGTGCGCTTGCCAATCGGGAAGCACGTAACGAACGGCGGCGACAGCAATCAGGCAGCCGATCACGGTATCTCCCAGCCGTGGCAAGATAACCGCAAAGCCCTGACCAAATTGGCTAAAGCACATGAGTACCAGCAGGGTGATAAACAGAGTTGCGAGCGTATACTGCACGGTACGGAAAGCGAAAAAGAGTACTCCCGTAATCACCATTAACGATAATTGGCTGCTCGGATCGGGGAATAAATACAAAACGGGTACACCCAACAGCAAACCACCTACGGTCCCTAGGATCCGTTCTTTGAGTTTGTTTCGCGTCGCCGAGTAGTTCGTCTGACAAACGAATTGAATCGTCATTAAGATCCAAAACCCATGTTCAAGCGATAGCCCTTGAATCACCCCGTAGCCGGCGAGTAGTGACAAAGATAGGCGCACCGCATGGCGAAAACGTAGCGATTTGAGTGTCATCTGACGACGGATCCGATACACCATTTCGCCCAGAGAGCGCGCATCGGGATCGGCCAGTTCACTTTCTTGTGTGCCATCATTGGCAGCTAAATTACTAAGGCTCGCCAACTGCTCCTCAACGGTCTCTAGGTTTTTATAGAGAAAATCGAGCTGATGAAGTAAGGCCATGCGCGAGGCATCTTGGTTTTGTTCAGCCAATAAATATTGCATCGATTGCTGGATGGCTAGTAACGCTTGCTGACCCGCTTTTGGGTGCTGGTAGCGCGCCCCGATCGATAACGCTTGTGCAACATCGCGACAGGCGCTGGCCTGGGCATTGAGCAAGGCCTCAAAGCGAAACAAGATATCAGAATGGAAAAACTGCGCGGCAAGATCTTGATAACGATAGTGCGAAGAGCTGACACGTTCATGGATATCTTGGGCAATAAAATAGGTTTGCAGCAACGCTTGATGCCGTTTAGTCAATCGCCCCCGTCGTGCACGGGCCAGCAAAGATGCTTTGGCTTGGTTGAGTGCGGCGACGACTTGGGCATTTTGGTTAGCCGCGGCGATGCGGGTCGGCTGGGGGACCAATTCTGTCACAGGGTGAAATAGGTTCGATTTGGTTTCCATATAGGTCGCGGTTTGGCGAAATACCGCCGCGAGCCGATGCTGTACCGGACGATGAGGCCAGATGACAATCCATATCAACGACAAAAGGCCATACCAGACTGCCCCTGATAGCAACATCATCGGCTGTAACCACATGTCACTGCCTTGCTCCATGCCCAGCATGGTATAGACCGCCAACAGTAACGACGCAAACGCAATGGTGCCATAGCGTTCACCAATGGCCCCTAACATGATAAAACCAAAACTCGACACAGTGAGGCCGAAAGCAAATAACCATGGCGTGTCATATAAGAGCTCGACGGAAAACGCCGCCACAGCAAAACAGACCAAGGTGACACCAAGTGCGCGTACTCGGCCCCAAAAATGATCGTCCACTTCTGCCAGTGCCGAGGCGATGACGCCAAGGACGAGCGGGGTGACAATATCGGTACGTCCAGCATAACTGGCATACAAGGCAACGCCCATCAGCGCAATCAGCACACGAAGGCTGTCATTAATCCGGTGATTGGCCCAATACTCACGCAATGTGAGTGGCACGGTGGGAAAACGTGGCAGAGAAAAAGACATAAATAAACGTTATCGGCCAACAATGCTGGCAAGATACCAGAAACGGCCCGAGAAACTAACCCTGAATGCGTCTTTAAGCACCGCTTTTATCGTTTGGTTGCGGTAGGTCAATTCCTTAAGAGAATCGACGCTGAGAACAGGCTTTGTGGGCGAGTGAATTGATTTATAGGGTGGTGAGCAGTAGCATGCCAAGCATCTTTTAAAGGCGCGCCTATCCCTCATTGGCTGACTAACGTATTGATATGAAACTCTCTGCAAATCGCTGGGCACAATGGCTTGTTTACGGCGATCATTATAGTTTACAGCTAGAAAATGATGGCTTACTGCTCGAATCTCGCCACCATCGTCAATATATTCCCTTTTCTGCCTGGGATGGACAGCTCACCATTTCGCGTGGGCTACTCTGGGGAACCATCTCGTTGACTGGCTTCACAGAGCAAGGAGATGCTTATCCATTTGATGTGTTTGGCCTGCCTTGGCGACGTGCTAAACAGGCCAGTAAAGCCATTCACGCGCGTTATCAAGCTTATATCGCACGCTATCAAAAACAGTTAGCGCTCATTCGACCGAGCTTGCTGGCTGACTATGAGGCGCTGGTGAACGCGCCAGGATACGTGCGCATGGCGCAATTACGCACTGTCCAGCAAACGTTATTGGATACGCTAGAAAGCGAGGAGATCCCAGCTGCTTTCCTTTCCCAGTTAGATGAAGGCGTCGCCACCACGTTGACGCCGGTGTTGCAAGGTGATGCCCATTGGCTGAAAACCCGTAACCAGCAATGGCAAGCGGCGATGCTCAACCAGTGGCAAACCTGGTTTGATCAGATTGAATCGTCACCACTGAATCCGGCGCAGCGTGAGGCTGTGCTTACCGATGAATCTCATACCTTGGTGGTGGCGGGGCCCGGTAGCGGCAAAACCAGCGTACTGGTGGCACGGGCTGCCTACTTAATTGAAAGTGGGCAAGCCAAGCCTGAGCAGCTTTTATTGCTTGCCTTTGGCCGTGATGCTGCGACAGAGCTTAAAACTCGGATCAAGAGCAAAACCGGCCATGAGGTGAATGTCACCACTTTTCATGGCTTTGCCCGCCAGCAACTTGCTGAGCACCAAGGGCAGGCGCCTATCATTTCCTCGCTGGCCAGTGATGAGACCGCCAAAGCCGCCTGGCTGACTCAAGCACTCGCCGAGCAGTGGCAGCAGCCCAACACACATAAAGTATGGGAAAAACTGCATCACCAGCACGCACTGCCGATTGATGATCAGGCCGAGCTCACCGCGTGTGCCCATGAACGTCGGTTGCACAGCTGGGTTTGGTCGCGTCTCTCTCGGGTGATCCAAGCCAATACCACCAAGCGTGCGCTGACCGATAAACTGGCAAGCTTTGAGGAGCAGATCGGGTTAAAAAACGAACTGGCGGTGATTTGGCCGTTGTATCAAGCCTATAAACAAGCACTAAAAGCGGATAACGCTGTTGATTTTGAAGGACTGATCGCAAAAGCGACCAAATTGTTCCAACAGCGAAAATTCGCCACGCCCATCCAGTTTGTGATGGTCGATGAATACCAAGACATTTCGCCGGCACGATTGGCGATGCTCGAGGCCTTGTGTCACGGCAAAACGGACAGTGAAATCTTAACGCCACGCGCCTCGTTATATGCCGTCGGCGATGATTGGCAAGCCATTTATCGTTTTGCCGGTGCCGATGTCAGTTTAACCACGGATTTTGCTCAGCGCTTTGGAGACAGTGAAATTTGCTGGCTGACCACCTGTTATCGCTATCCAGCAGCGTTGGGGGATATTGCGCAGCAGTTTATTTGCCAAAACCCCAAACAGCTCACTAAGCAATTGGATTACGCGCGCGACAAAGCATCGGCGAAAATGCCCAAAGCGATTAAAGTGATCACTGACGATAAGTTAGAAAAGACACTGGCAAGCCTTGCCAAAAAGCATACCAAAACGACGCAACCCGCGACTGTGATGCTGATTGGTCGCACCCACTCTCGATGCCCTAACGATCTAGAAACTTGGCAGAAAACGTATCCCTCACTGGTCCTTCGCTATACCACCGCACACGCCAGCAAGGGGCAAGAAGCCCACTATGTGTTTATTCTCGGCATGGATGAGGGAGTGTTTCCGGCCAAGCAACGCTCGCTGTCACTCGATGAGGCCTTATTAGGGAAAAATGAAGAGCCAATTGAACACGCGGAAGAACGGCGATTATTTTATGTCGCCCTGACGCGCGCACAAAAACAAGTGTGGCTAGTACATCAAAAAGGCCATGCATCGCCCTTTTTATTGGAAGTTAAGGCGTCTCTTAATTAAATGTGGTCGCGTTATTGATCATACGCTATTAGGCATGCACAGAGGCTGTCAGCCCAAAAGATAACGGTCTACCCTTACTATACGCCGTTTAACGGTTTTGGTGATCAAGAGGAGTTAAAGCATATGATGGCAAAAAGTGCAGCGCTGATTGGAATGGTGATGGTTATTATGGCGTCGCCAGCAAGTGCTCATGGCAATAAACATGAGATGGGCAGCGGTCAGCCTGGAGAGCCAGCACAGGTGAGTCGAACTATTACTGTCGATATGTACGATAACTATTATGATCCGGAGAAGTTGGCAGTGGAGCCCGGAGAGACTGTAAAGTTTGTTGTAGAAAACAAAGGCCAGCTTGTCCATGAATTCAACATTGGTACGCCTGCGATGCATCAAGCCCATCAAAAAGAAATGATGACGATGATGAGCCAAGGCGTGCTGGAGGGAAGTCAAATCAACCACCACAAAATGAAAATGAGTGGTATGACCCATGAAGACCCTAACAGCGTCCTGTTAGAGCCGGGACAAAGCAAAACTATCATTTGGACGTTTAACAACAATAGAAATATTGAATTTGCTTGCAATGTCCCGGGGCACTACCAGGCCGGAATGCATGGAGACGTCAGCTTTAAATAACACATCACTTTATAATCGCCCATCCAAATAAGCTTGGTAATCAGGAATTTGGATATCGACATCTTGCCCGAATAGCGGCGACGTGATCATAAAGCGGGCGGTTGAGCGGTTGGTGGCAATCGGAATATTCCATACGGAACCGACGCGCAGCAGCGCTTTAACATCTGGATCGTGTGGGACCGCATTGAGGGGATCCCAGAAGAAAATCATCACATCGATTTTTTGTTCAGAAATCATCGCCCCGAGTTGCTGATCCCCGCCCATCGGGCCGCTCATCAAAGGTGTTATTTTTAGCCCCGTTTCTCTTGCAAGGATGTGGCCCGTGGTGCCGGTGGCATAAAGCGCGTGCTGGCTCAGTATTTCTTTATTTTCTTTTACCCAGTCGCTCAGGGCATCTTTATAGTGATCATGTGCCACTAACGCGACGTGTTTGCGTGCAAGCATGGTGCGAGACGTTTGTTTCATAATCGATTCCATCTAAAACAAGGCGATTAACGTCAAACTACGAATGAACAGTGTATTAAAGCCTACGCCAATCTTGCATCGAATTATAGCGTACACCTGACAAACGCCGAACATAGGCTGTTAGAGTTATCACATTATCAATAAAAACTCTCCAAGCACATGAAATGAAGTCTGTTTTTACAGCCAGTTGTTAATCAAGCACGCAAAAGTGGCGCGACAGTCCATCGAAGTGACAACAAAAAGGCTACAGTTAACTAACCAGGCAAGGGAAGCGCCTCGTTATACAGGAGAGTTTATGAGCAAGGAGTACGCGTATGTGGGTGACACTGGATTTTGAAGCATCCGGTTTGTCGTTAATGTCTTACCCGATTGAGGTAGGATACGTATTGCCAAATGGCGATAGTCAAAGTTTTTTAATTGATCCCTCCACCGCCAGTGGCCATTGGCACCACTGGGACCACGAAGCTGAATCCCGTATTCATGGTATTTCGCAAAAGACATTAGCCACAGAAGGCACCAGTGTATTGGCAGTATGTCAGCACCTTAACCAAACGCTCGCACCGTTTGAGCATGTATTGTGCGACAGCCAGTGGGACCTATTTTGGATGGGGCGGCTCTATAAAGCCTGCTATATGCGTCCTTCATTTACGTTAATGGAGGTAAACCAGTGGCTAAAAAAGCACAGTGATCTCGACCGACGTGATTTTAGTCGCGAAATGAAAGCATTGGGACCCGCCCCCCATCGTGCCGTCGAAGATGCATTACAAATTCGTCGTGCCCTTGAGAGCCTGTTAATATAGTCGGCTTTTCAGCGCACGAGTAGGCTATCATGACAGCACTATCAACCCTGAGGTTTGCGCAATTTAACCTGTCTTTGGCAGGGCGCAAGGCTGGCGACATTAAATCGCAGATGCAGGCACCAACGCCGAGTCGGCAAATTAAAAACCTCGCGGCCACCTTACAGCGCGTGCGACCTGATGTGGTGGTGCTGTGTGAATTTGATCACCCAGGCGATGGTGGCGATGATGGTGCACTGGCCGCATTTTGTGAGCGCCACTTAGCTAAATCGCAAGACGGCGACCCCCCGATTGATTATCCGTATCGCTATTTGCCTGCCACCAACACGGGTTTAAAACTCACGGTGCCGGTCAGCGCGCATCCACGTTTAACGGATGCTCAGCAGTGTCATGGCTTTGGCGACTATCATGGTCAGTTTGGCTTTGTGATCATATCGCGTTACCCCATTGAAGACACCGCGATTTGCACTTGGCAACACTTTGCGTGGCATCAGCTGCCTCACCATCAAATTCCGTCTGACTACTACACCGAAGCGGCGAAAAAAAAGCTACGTTTAGCTTCGAAAAACCTGGTCTCTGTGCCGATCAGTATCGGAGAGCAGCAGATACGCTTGGTAGTGTGTCACCCCACACCGCCGGTGTTTGATGGGCCTGAAAAGCGTAATTGGCGACGCAACAGTGATGAGCTCCACCAGCTCGTCGGGCTATTGGATAATGCCGACTGGCTGGAGGACGACAAGGGCGCTCACGGCGGGCTTTCTCCTGAGACACCGTTTGTGGTGATCGGCGATTTAAATGCGGACCCGAGCTACGGCGATGGGGATAAACAAGCTATTGGTGCCTTGCTTAACCATCCGCGTGTGCATCCCGAGGTTGCTGTCGGCACGCTGGTGCCAAAAAGTGACGCGGCACAGTTTCATGCGTTTCGCTTTATCAATAGTAAAGGGCGGGCAATTGCTACCCATAACGGTGGGTTGCGCCTCGATTATGTCTTGCCTTCGCGTGAGCTTACGGTGTTAGCCTCCGGCGTATTTTGGCCTGCGCCTAATGATGCCGACTACCCACTGATTTGTGATAAAAACGGCCAAGAACACGCGCGTGCCCACTCGGATCACCGCCTTGTTTGGGTCGATGTGGCGCTCAATTAGCGAGGCTGCGAGTCTAGCGCTACGCCTTCACGTTGACACGCAAAAGAAGAATTTGCCACGTGATATAATCAATTGTAAGAGTGATTCGTATTTGGTTTAAGAGTGTAGCTTGGCGAGAAAAGATGATCGGTGCAGCGGATCCGACTGCACCGATATAAGGGGTATGCGCCTATCCCGGCTGGACCTGATAGCGTCCAGGCTTGTGATTCATCGCCAGCACGAGGTTAGTGGTAATCGCCGCGGCGACAGATAAGGCAATCAGCCATGGTTCAACGACCATCAGTGACAACACCACAATCGAGCAATCCAGCGCCATTTGCACTTTCCCGGCGCGGATGCCGAATCGTTGCTGTAAGAACAGCGCTAAGGTGTTAAACCCGCCCAAACTGCATTGATGCCGAAACATCACCAGCATGCCCATACCAATGAGGCCACCGCCAATCAAAGCGGCATAGACGGGATGAATACTTTGAATGGTGAGCACGTGATGTAAGTGATCAGCACAGAAAGACACAATGCTGACGGCGACCAAGGTACTTAAGGTGAAGCGTTTACCCATTTGGGTGTAAGCGAGCCAATAGAAAGGTAGGTTGATCACGAAGAAAAGCTCACCAAAACTAAAGTCGGTGACACGTTGTAAAAAGAGTGCCAGCCCAGCGGTACCGCCGGTGAGTAGGCCTACTTGGTTGAAAAAGAAGATGCCAAGTGACACCAGACTACTACCAATGAGTAGCGCCAATGCGTTTTCACGCTTGGAATGATTTCTATCCATACTTGCGTTCTATCCCTATAAAAACGACCGCTACACAATACGCTGCTTTTCAATGAGGTCGAGTCAAACATCCGTTTGATAACAAGTGAATAACAAATCAATGCGTACATTATCATTTACGTTGTGGGCGAGATCACGACAAAAATACGTCGCTACAGACCAAAGTCTAATCTACATTGTCTACAATCTTATTCTATTCTGGCTGTATTAAAGTTTTTAGGCGGTATTTATGTCTTTATTGTCGACAAATGACCAGACTCTCGATCAACACACGCAATCGACTCCGGCTGAGTCACGTGAGCCCACCAAGTCAGCCAGCCTGACCGAGCAGCTTATCGAGGCGATTGTCACCGGCACCTATCCAGCAGGCACCAAGGTATCGGAAGCGGGATTAGCCGCCGCGTTTGGGGTCAGCCGAGGTCCACTGCGCGAGGCGATGATGCGGGTCGAAGCCTTAGGACTGGTAGAGCGGGTGCCTCATGTGGGCGCGAGAGTGGTGACGCTGACACATCGCCAATTAGCCGAGATCTACGCAGTGCGAGAAGCCTTGGAGGGCATGGCGGCAAGACTGGCGTGCGCGCACATCACCGATGCCGAGATCGATCAGTTAAGTGAGGTGCTCGCCACCCACCATGCCTATATCGAGCGGGTGGAGGGGGCGGCCTACTTTCATCAACAAGGCGATTTTGATTTTCATTATTGCATCATCAAAGCCAGCCATAACCAGAAACTGATCAATCTGTTATGTGGTGAGTTATACCACTTGCTGCGTATGTACCGCTTTCAATCGCCCCGGGCGCATTCTCGCCCCCAGCAAGCGCTGCAAGAGCACATGCAAATTTTGGCGGCAATTCGCGAGCGCGATGCCGAGCTGGCGGAAATGCTGATGCGTCGTCACATTCAGCGCAGCCGCCAACTGATTGAACAGCGAATAGCAGATTGAATAGCAAATAGCAGATTGAATAGTCACTGACGAATTAAAAATAGTGCGGTGGTGAGCCCCGCTAAGCCACGAATTTACAAGGAGAATACTATGAGTGCAGGTGCACGTTTTCGCCAAGCGGTACGCAACAATATTCCGCTGCAAGTCGTCGGCACAATTAACCCCTATTGCGCCATGATGGCAGAGCGGGTGGGGCATCAAGCCATTTATCTATCCGGAGGCGGGATTGCTAACGCCTCTTACGGCTTACCGGATTTGGGGATCACGACTCTCAACGATGTGTTGGAAGATGTCCGCCGGATCACCGCAGCGACCGACGTGCCCTTGCTGGTGGATATTGATACCGGTTTTGGCGGCGCGCTCAATATTGCTCGCACTATTCGTGAAATGGAACGTGCCGGCGCGGGCGCGGTGCATATGGAAGATCAAGTGGCGCAAAAGCGCTGCGGTCATCGTCCCAACAAAGAAATTGTCAGCCAAGCTGAAATGGTCGATCGCATTAAAGCGGCGGTGGATGCGCGCACCGATCCTGAGTTTGTGATCATGGCGCGCACCGATGCGTTGGCGGTGGAAGGCATGGACAGTGCCGTCACCCGCGCCAGAGCGTACGTAGAAGCGGGCGCGGACATGATTTTCCCCGAAGCCATGCAAACGCTCGAGCAGTACCAAGCCTTTGTCGAGCAAGTAAAGGTGCCGGTGCTGGCGAATATCACCGAGTTTGGTCAAACCCCACTGTTTACCAGTCAAGAACTAGCGAGCGTGGGGGTCAGCATGGTGTTGTATCCGCTCTCTGCGTTTCGTGCTATGAACCAAGCCGCCCTCAATGTGTATCAACACCTGCTGGAGGATGGCCACCAGAAAAACGTGGTCGACGCCATGCAAACCCGTGATGCGCTCTATGACTTCTTGGGGTATCACGCCTACGAACAGCAATTGGATCGCCTATTTGGCAAAGAGTGATCACAGACGCACACCAACGGTGTGAAAACGTCGGTTACACCACTGGAATTATCGCCACGTTCACGGATTCATGCAGCGGTTGAATCTGATGGCATCAAAGGAAAGGAGCCAATCATGACAAATGTCGCCGTCGCACCTAACGAGAAACCAACCTCTGGCGCAGGCCTGCGTGGCCAAAGTGCCGGCACCACCGCCTTGTGTACGGTCGGGCAAACCGGCACTGGATTAACCTACCGGGGTTATGACATTACCGATTTAGCCAATCACGCCCAATTTGAGGAAGTGGCGTACCTGCTACTCAAAGGCCAACTTCCCAATCGCCAAGCACTGGCTGACTACACAGAAACCTTGGTTGGCAAGCGGGGATTACCTGACGCCTTAAAAGCCGTGCTGGAGCGCATTCCTGCCAATGCGCACCCCATGGATGTGATGCGTACTGGCTGCTCGATGCTGGGTAATTTGGATCAAGAAACCGACTTTAGTGAGCAAGCGGATAAAACCGATACGCTGTTGGCGATGTTACCGGCCATTATCTGCTATTGGTATCGCTATTCGCATGATGGCGTGCGAGTCGATACCTATCAGCCAGAGGTGAAAAGCATTGGTGGTTACTTCCTGAAAATGCTGACTGATGAAACGCCGTCGCCACTGCATGAATCTGTGATGCATTGCTCGCTGGTGCTGTATGCCGAGCATGAGTTTAATGCTTCGACCTTTACCGCCCGAGTGTGCGCGTCCACCTTGTCCGATTTGCACTCTTGCATTACTGCGGCCATCGGCAGTTTGCGCGGCCCATTACATGGCGGTGCCAACGAAGCGGCAATGGCGATGCTGGAACAGTGGCGCACACCTGACGAAGCCGAAGCAGGGTTAATGCAAATGCTCGCCAATAAAGACAAGGTGATGGGCTTTGGCCATGCAATTTACCGTGAGTCAGATCCCCGCAATGCCCTTATCAAACATTGGTCGAAACAGCTTGCCGAAAACGCACCAGACGCTTGGCTTTATGACGTGTCTGAGCGGGTTGAGCAAGTGATGAAGCGCGAAAAAGGCTTGTTCCCCAATGCCGATTTTTATCACGCATCGGCCTATCACTTTATGGGGATCCCAACCAAATTGTTTACCCCGATTTTTGTGATGAGCCGAGTAACGGGCTGGGCGGCGCATGTGTTTGAGCAGCGCGCCAATAACCGCATTATTCGCCCAAGTGCCGATTACGACGGCCCTGAACACCAAGATTGGCTACCTATCGATCAGCGCCCCTAATCGGCGCGCATTCACCCGATTGAAATTACAGAAGGAATTGACCATGAGTAACAACGTAGAACTGAACCAGCGCCCCGACCCCGATGCCTTATTGGTGCAAATTGCTGACTATGTCGATAGCACGCCGATTGCCTCAGCAGAAGCCTACAACACCGCACGCAACTGTTTGATGGATACCCTTGGCTGTGGCTTGCTGGCGTTACGTTTCCCTGAATGCACCAAACACCTGGGTCCACTGGTGCCGGGTACTACAGTGCAACATGGTGCGCGTGTGCCGGGCACCTCTCATGAGCTTGAYCCGGTCACTGCCGCGTTTAACATCGGTTGTATTATTCGCTGGCTCGATTTTAACGATACTTGGCTCGCCGCCGAGTGGGGCCATCCGTCCGATAACCTAGGTGGAATTTTGGCCACTGCCGATTATTTAAGCCGTGTGGCCGTGTCCGAAGGCAAACCGCCGCTTACCATGCGCGATGTATTGACTGCGATGATCAAAGCGCATGAGATCCAAGGCGTGCTTGCACTCGAGAATAGCTTTAACCGCGTCGGGCTCGATCACGTTTTATTGGTACGTGTGGCGTCGACGGCGGTGGTCACCAAAATGCTGGGCGGTAATCGTGATCAGATCATTGATGCCGTTTCACAAGCGTGGGTCGATGGCTGCGCGCTGCGCACCTACCGCCATGCGCCGAACGCCGGTTCACGCAAATCGTGGGCGGCGGGCGATGCCACTTCTCGCGCGGTGCGTCTGGCGATGATCACCATGAAAGGCGAAATGGGAATGCCGTCGGTACTCAGCGCGCCCAAATGGGGCTATTACGATGTGCTGTTTAACGGCAATCCCTTTAGTATCAAACAAGACTTTGCCAGCTACGTGATGGAAAACGTGCTGTTTAAGATTGCCTTCCCTGCTGAGTTTCATGCTCAAACCGCGGTGGAAGCGGCCGTTACCTTGCATGCACAGGTTAAAGACCGGGCTGACGAGATTGAACGTATCGAAATCACCACCCATGAATCGGCCATTCGCATCATTTCTAAAGAAGGGGAGTTGGCCAACCCGGCCGACCGTGACCACTGCCTGCAATATATGGTGGCGGTGCCGCTGTTATACGGCAATCTGGTGGCCGAGCACTATGAAGATGCCTTCCATCACGCCGACCCGCGTATTGACGCGCTACGGCAAAAAATGGTGATCAAAGAAGACCCACGCTATAGCGCGGAATATCTAGAAGCCGACAAGCGCTCGATTGCCAATGCGATCCAAATCTTCTTTACCGATGGCAGCCACACTGAACAAGTCGCGGTGGAATACCCGATTGGTCATCGCCGTCGCCGTGAGGAAGGGATCCCTGTGCTGGAGCAAAAATTCCGCTCCAACTTGGTAACTCGGTTCCCGCAAGCACAGAGCGATAAAATTGCCGCCTTATGTAACGACCAGGCCGCGCTGGAGAAAACCCCGGTGCACGAATTTATGTCGCTGTTTGTGATTAACTAAGCACGTTCTCAACACGTTGCTTGCTAACTCATCGCTCGCTGATCGCGGGCGATAAGGAGCCGCTTATGCAAGAAGCCAGTTATCAACACCACGCGGATTGGGCTAGCCGTGATCCCGAGGGATTTTGGCAGGCACAGGCCAAACAGCTCGATTGGTTTACCTTTCCTCAAACCATGCTTAGCAAAGACGACAATGGCATTGAGCGCTGGTTTGCCGATGGCACCATGAACACGGCATATATGGCACTCGATGCCCATGTCGAACAAGGCCGGGGCGAGCAAACCGCGCTGATTTACGACTCACCGGTTACCGATAAAAAAACCACCTACACTTATGCGGCGCTGCGTGACTATGTGGCGAAAGTGGCGGGCATGCTGGCAGGGCTAGGGGTTGAAAAAGGGGATCGCGTGGTGATTTATATGCCCATGATCCCAGAAGCAACCGTAGCGATGCTCGCTTGCGCACGGCTTGGTGCTATTCATTCGGTGGTGTTTGGTGGCTTTGCCCCGAACGAGCTGGCGGTACGGATTGAAGATGCGGAGCCCAAAGCGGTGCTCACCGCCTCATGCGGGATTGAAGGCGAGAAAACCTTGGCGTATAAGCCGATGGTTGATCAAGCCATCATGGACAGCCGCTACAAACCCGACCATGTGGTGGTCTATCAACGTGCGATGTGTCGTGCCAATTTAGACAATCCGCGTGATGCCGACTGGGCAGCATTATTGGCTGAAGCAAAGCCTGCAGCACCGGTGCCAGTCAAAGCCACCGATCCTTTGTATATCCTCTACACCTCTGGCACCACCGGCAAACCCAAAGGCGTAGTGCGTGACAATGGCGGTCATGCCGTGGCGATGAAGTACAGCATGAGCGCGATTTACAACGTCAAACCCGGCGAGGTGTTTTGGGCCGCGTCGGATGTCGGTTGGGTGGTGGGGCACTCGTATATTGTGTATGCCCCTTTGCTACACGGCTGCACCACGGTGATGTTTGAAGGCAAGCCAGTCGGTACACCGGATGCGGGTGCGTTTTGGCGCGTGGTTGATACATATAACGTCAGCATCTTGTTCTCGGCGCCTACCGCCTTTCGGGCGATTAAAAAACAAGATCCAAACGGTGATCACCTTGCGCGCTATCCAATGACATCCTTACGCACCGTGTTTATGGCGGGCGAACGGCTTGATCCACCGACATTGGAATGGGTGGAAGAAAAGACCCAGCGACCCGTGGTTGATCACTGGTGGCAAACCGAAACTGGCTGGGCGATTGCAGGCAATCCATTAGGGTTAACCTGCTTTGCGACCAAGCCCGGTTCGGCAACCATGCCAAGTCCTAGCTATCAAGTGCAGATCCTTGATGAAATGGGCGAACTGGCGGCGCCAAACCAACAAGGATATATTGCGATAAAACGGCCCCTGCCGCCTAGCTGCCTGCCCACGGTGTGGCGTAACCACGATCGCTTTGAAGCCGGCTATCTCAGCCAGTTCCCCGGCTATTATGTGTCTGGTGATGGGGGTTACATGGATGAAGATGGCTACGTGTTTGTGATGGGACGGATTGATGATGTGATTAACGTCGCAGGTCACCGTTTATCGACCGGCGAAATGGAAGAGGTGTTAGGCAGCCATGAAGCGGTCGCCGAATGTGCGGTGGTGGGCATGCACGATGAGCTTAAAGGCCAATTGCCGCTCGGCTTAGTGGTGCTGAAAGACGGCTTTGTCTCAGTGAGTGGCGAGATAGAACGGGAATTGGTGCAGCGTGTGCGTGACAGAATTGGCGCAATTGCTTGCTTTAAACAAGCAGTTATCGTCGATAAATTACCCAAAACACGCTCAGGTAAAATCTTGCGCCGTATTATTCGCCAAATGGCGGATGGCGAGTCGTATCAAGTCCCCTCGACCATTGATGACCCTAGCAGTTTGGAGGCGATTGCCTCGGCGTTGTCATCGTAAGCTTTGCTATTCAAGCTTTGTTATTCAAGCTTTATTATTTAGGCCTTGTTATTCAGGGTTTGCTATTTAGAGCTTGTCATTTTGGAGCTTGTCATTCTGAGCGTGACAATAGGTGCGACAACGCGTGGTATCACAGCAATACCACGCGTTAAGATAAGAGCGCGCTTATTGAGTGATGCGCGGGCTTATTGAATCAAACACGCAAACCCTTTGAGGTAGAAACCTTCTGGATAAGCACTGTGAGTGGGGTGATCCGCGGCTTGTGCAAAGCGTTCGATAAACTGCACGTTTTTACCCGCATCTAATGCCGCGTCCGCCAAGATCTTTTGGAATAACCCTGAGTCCATTAGCCCTGAACATGAATAACTGAGCAGCACACCGCCTGGGTTTAGCAGCTGCATGGCGAGCATATTGATATCTTTATAACCGCGGCATGCGCCGTTCAGTTGTGATTTCGATTCGGCAAACTTGGGCGGGTCCATCACAATGACGTCAAACCGTTCGCCTTGTTCGCGATAAGTGCGCAGCAGCTTGAACACATCGGCATTCACAAACTCAGCACGGGTGAGATCAAAGTCGTTACGTTCGGCATTGGCCTTGGCTCTATCGAGCGCCGGCTGTGACACATCCACATTGATGACCTGTTTGGCATTGCCTTTTTGCGCATACAAGCCAAAGCCACCAGTGTAACAAAAGCAGTTTAAGACGCGTTTGCCATCCATATACTTAACCGCTTGCTCGCGGCTATCACGCTGGTCGAGATAAAAACCGGTTTTATGGCCCTTGGTAATGTCGACCTCAATCGCCACCCCATTTTCTTCGATGATGACAGTGGCCGGTGGCTCGTCACCGTGTAATACGCCGATACGTGGTTTCAACCCCTCCTTTTTGCGAATCGCAACATCCGAGCGCTCGTAAATATGGCAGTCAGGAAATTCGCTACGCAGCGCGGTGACCAGGTTATCGCGTTGGGCATCCGCGCCGGCGCTCAGCAATTGGCACACTAGGTAGTTATCGTATTTATCCACGGTAATGCCGGGCACACCGTCTGACTCGGCGGCCAATAGACGGTAACCGGTTAAGCCATCACGCTCGGCGAGCATGGTACGCAGTGGCTTAGCCGCACGAATACGGGCGAGGAAAAAGTCACTGTCGATGACGGTTTTCTCAAAGCACCACATGCGTACCCGAATTTGTGATTGCGGCGAGAATGCCCCTAGGCCTAAAAATTCGCCTTGATGATCACAAACAGTGACAGTGTCACCTAATCCGGGCTTGCCTTCAACGCGGGTGATTCCTCGCGAGAAAATCCAAGGATGGCGGCGTTTGATTGATTTATCGCGGCCTTTGGCGAGATACACAGTGGCAGTCATGATGGTTCCTAACAATGGGTGGTGCAAAACACGTCAAAATGCTGAGTGAAGCACCTGCATCATGACGTGACTTGCGGATAAAGCAAAAAGGGCGGGTATTGTCGAGCAAGGCTGACGGCATTGCAATAAAAACGCGCCCAGAGTAGGGCGCGCGATAAGGGGAATGATGGAATCAAACCATGGCGTTTAGGTACGAAGCCCTGCCACTAAGGTTTTAAGCTGGTGGGCTTGTGCGCCAAGTTCGCTCACTTCGGTAGCGGAATCACGCAGCATTTGGGCAACCTGGGTAGACTGGCTGCGTACTTGCTCCACATCTTGCGAAATCGTACCCGCAACATTACCTTGCTGCTCAGCAGCGGCGGCAATTTCGGTGCTGCGATCGGCAATGGTGCCACTGCGCTCAGCGATTTGGCTGATCTCCGTATCAATCTCTTGCACCGCCGCCTCACTGGCTGACGCATTTTCAACCGTGCCTTCCATCACCCGGCGTAGCTCGGCGGTGTGCGTTTGCAGTGACTCAATCATAGATTGAATATCAACCGTCGATTCCTGGGTGCGGCTAGCCAGTGTGCGCACTTCGTCTGCGACCACGGCAAAGCCACGACCTTGTTCGCCGGCACGCGCGGCTTCAATCGCGGCGTTGAGCGCCAGTAGGTTAGTTTGTTCACTAATACCGTTAATGGTGGTTACCACGGTACCGATTTGCTCGGCGTTTTTGCTCAGCTCGCTGACTTTATCTGCCGCTTGAGCTATCTCGCTGGCAAGACTATTAATCGCGGTCATGGTTTGCTGAACTTGCTGACGCCCCAGATTTGCAGCTTCTGTGGCTTCTTGTGTTTGGGTTGATGTCTCGGTGGCATGCGTTGCGACCTCGCGAATTGAGCTCGCCATTTCTTCGGTCGCGCTGGCCAGCGAATCAAGGTACTGACGCTGGCTCTCGCCCACAGCTTCGCTTTCATTGCTGCGCTGCTGCAAACTTGCGGACAGGCCGTCCATCATCTCTGCGCTTTCCTGGATCGCTTTTACCAAATTCTGTTCACGCTCGAGCACTTGATCGATGGTGACTGCGATCTGGCTAAACTCATCACGGACCGGAATAAAGTTCATCCGGTAACTTAGCTCACCATCTGCTAGCTTTAATAAAGCTTGGTTCATGGTGTACATGGCGCCGCCGATAAAGGTCATGATGTAGTAAATCAGCACCGCAATGACTAACACCATGCCAAGCAGCAGGCTCCAATCGGTGGCGCTCATATGGCTAAATAGCGTGCCGTCGAGCTGATAGATAAGCTCATTGCCATTGAACGTAAAACCGGTTTGCTGGCTATTGAGCAGGGTTTGCACCTCGCCTTTCGGGAGGTCGTATTTTTCAACCATGGCTTGAATGGCTTGACCTTCCGCCTCCATTTTGTGTGCCACACGGGTATCCGAGGCTGCATCTAAGGTAAGCGCAATCACAACCATTGCGAGTAAGGGGAGGAAAAAGATAAGGTAAAATTTCTCTTGGAGCCGAAGGTGGATGAGATATTTATCAATCCATCGAAACGCAACTTCTTTCATGACGTAATCCTGTCAAACGACTTGTCTCATGTAGCGTTATACAGGTGTCGTTTTGCAATGGGAATACAGTAGAGGTGACCGATGTCTCAAAAATGTATTAGGGCCTACGTCACAGGTCACGTTCAGGGAGTTGGCTTTCGTTATCAGACCGCCCATGAAGCGATAAAGCTCTCATTGACCGGGTATGCGAAGAACTTACCGGATGGGCGTGTTGAGGTACTGGCATGTGGCCGCAATGAATCGGTGGATGCCCTCATGGCGTGGTTAGATAAAGGGCCGCCTACCGCGGGTGTTGATCAGGTCGATAAAGAAGACGTGGAGTGGCGCGCCGTAGATGGCTTCGCAATACTATAGCGACTCGATAGGACCATGTCGCCTAGGTAACAAGCCTAGGTAACAAATAGCAATTAGCTAAAACATGTAAGCGCCGCGGTGGGTAGTGCGGCGCTTATAGGCTGGCCATCGGTACTAAAGACATTTAGCCGGCTTAGGTAAACCTGCCAGTTTTGTTGCCTGTTTAGCGGGGCCTTTCGGGAACAGCTTGAACAAATACTTGCTGTTGCCTTTTTCTGGGCCGTATTCTTTTTCCATCGATTTAACCAACAAACGCACCGCCGGTGAGGTGTTGTATTCTTGGTAAAAGTGGCGGACAAAGTGAATCACTTCCCAATGGGCCTCGGTAAGGGCAATGCCTTCTTGCTCTGCAAGCATGGGAACTAATGCTTCGTGCCAGTCGTCCACATTTTTTAAATACCCCTGCGCATCCGTCGCAATGGTTTCACCTTCATACACCAGCATAGTCTTACCTTTGTTCGTCATCTGATCGGACGTTATCGCTGTTATTAAAGCTGCAAAGCATAGCGAGCAGGGAGGGCGAGTGCAACTGGCGTTCAACAGCGACTCCGTGCTGCGCGCCGCACTGAGTGGGTGCGCCATTTAACGACAAAAAAGCCGGCGCGTGCCGGCTCTTTGTGTTTGTTACTGACTAAACCCTGGGGTTAGTCGTCGTTCATAAAGCCAAGAATGCTCAGCATATGAACGAAGATGTTGAAGATGTTCAAGTACAGCGACACTGTGGCGCGGATGTAGTTGGTCTCGCCGCCATTAATGATGTTGCTGGTGTCATACAGAATAAAGGCTGAGAAAATCAGTACCGCGATGGTGCTAATTGCCAGGCTCAACGCTGGGATCTGCAAGAAAATATTCGCGACCATTGCCACTAATAGGGCAATCACACCGGCAACCAAGAAACCACCCATGAAAGAGAAGTCTTTCTTAGAGGTAATGGCATACGCCGATAGGCCTAGGAACACCATCCCTGTGGTGGCAAGCGCCTGCATCACAATGCCTGGGCCGCTCGACAGGCTCAGGTAATAGGTCAGGGTTGGGCCGAGTGAGGCACCTAGCAAGCCGGTGAAGACGAATGTCCACACAATACCGGCAGAAGAGTTCATGGTGCGTGGTAGCACAAAGAACACGATCGCCAACGCACCTAGGGTCATACCTAGCGACATCATTGGGCCGATGCCGACAGCGATAGCGATAAAGGCCGCGATAGCACTGGTGATCAGTGTCATCGATAGCAATGCATACGTGTTACGTAGCACCTTGTTTGTAGATAACGCACTCTGCTGTGACTGGCTGTGCGAAACGATACGATCGTTCATAACGTTCTCCCGGTTGGGTTAACAATCCATTTTTATATACGACAGTTATGCGGGCAGTCGTTCACTTTTTCAAGCTGCCCACGTCCTTAATCTAAACCACGACTGGCTTTTATAGGGTTAATAATACCTTATCCGCGCCTAACACCGATGGTGAAGTTGTAAAGGGATGTTAACCCAGCCCTTGAAGCGCGAACAAGGTAAAGTTTGTTACATCAACCACTTCCACCAGACGAACACGGCCAAGAAACCAAATAAATAGACCAGCCCGGTGATTGCCAATGCGCGCATCGCCTTGCTCATGGTCACTTCGGGTGGTAAACGGTGCTTGGTCACCAAAATATAGTTCAATAGCGCGAAAAAGGGCGTGGTGACAAATGCCGCGACCATGGCAAAATCAAGCATGGTCAGCAGCGCCCCAGTCCAAAATGCTACGATAGCCAGTGCCAACACAGCGATCAGTACCATCCAGCCTTGTGTAACTGCGGGTTTTGCTTCTGCTTCTGTTTGCTCGCGTAATAACCGTTGCGATTCGGACACCACCCGCGCATAGCCATCGATTACCGTGATGGTGCTGCCGAAGATACAGAAAAAGGCGACCACCGCAATCAAATAACGTGACCACTCGCCAATGGTGGCGGCATACAAACTCACCAATTGATGAGAAAAGCCAATACCGGATTGTTTCAGTTCCACCCCGCTGCCGTGCAGAAGCAGGGCACCCAGTGATAAGAACACAATCGCCAATAGCGCGGTGCCAATGTAGCCGACGTTAAAATCAAACAGCGCCGCTTGGGCATTGATTGGCTCAGATTGCGCTTTGCGCTTGAGCCACACCGACGTAATACTAGAAATTTCAATCGGGGCGGGCATCCAACCCATGGTGACCACGATAAAGCCAATCGCTGCTACCGACCAAATCGACGGCGCATTAAAACTAGGCTCGACCGCGACTGGGTTACCGACCGCAACTGTAACCGCGACCAAAGTGGCGCAAGTTAGCGTTGCCATGATTACTTTAGCAAGCAGATCCAATGCCTTGTAGTGGCCAGCAATTAATATCACCAGGCAAGTGATCACAATAATGGTCGACAACACCGTTAGTGACAGATCAAACGGCACAAAATAGCTTAATAAGCTGGCGCTAAATAAGGTCAAGGCAGCGGTGTTAATGACACCAGACACGGCACTCAGTGTGACAAACAGCCACAAGTAAGGGCGGCCTAAGCGCGCATAGCCTTCTACCAGCGTTTCGCCAGTGCCTGCGGTATATTGTACGCCTGCTCGAAAAAAGGGGTATTTAAATAAGTTAACGAGCAGGATCAATGCTGCGAGCTGCCAGCCATAAATAGCACCGGCTTTTGTAGATGCAACAAGGTGAGATCCGCCTACTGCCGCCGCGGCCATCATTATCCCTGGCCCTAAAGCGCGTAGGCGTTGCATCACCGACAAGCTGGGCGCTGTCTGGTGCGAAGAGGCGGTTTGCATGGTTGTTTCCTTTATAATAATTGCGTTGTTGTGTTTGCTTAATTTTATGATTCAACGCTATTGCTTTTATATTTTACGCGTAAGGCCAATCTTTATCGTTTTGCCTTTAGTTTTTTTGTCAATAGCTACCCATGAATAGCATATGAGTTAAACGTGTCAACTAATCTTGCCATGTTTATTCATAATAGGCGTCACGCTGGGTGCGAATGTCCAACACCACTAACCTGACATAAATATAAAGCGATAAACATCCGACCATTGTCTGAGAGAGCAGGCAGCGCCGGAAAAGATCTTAGCAGGGTGCAATCAGGGCTGAATAAGTGTGATCTAAGATCAAATTCTGCTGGAAATGAGACTCCAATCACAATATAATGCTCGCCCAACATGCGCTCTTTGCTCAGTGATAGGCAAAGAGTGGCTGTGTCGCGATTCGCGGCTGAAGAAAAAGCGTCCAAGGTAGGGCCCACCTTCACCGAACCCGCGGTACGATGTAACGCATGATGGAACCTCTTGCCTCCCCGGCAGCGTGTCGTATTCATCCGTACCGTAAGTGCAATACAACACGGCAAGGTAATCTATTTATGCAACTCCTCTATAGTGCGGCAGGTCTGGTCGCTCTGGTTCTGTGCGCGTGCGCATTTTCCACTAACCGTAAAGCCATCAATTGGCGTACCGTGCTCGGCGCGTTTGGTTTACAAGCCGGTTTCGCGGCGTTAGTGCTCTATATCCCCTTTGGGCAAGCCATGCTGGGCTCAATGAGCAATGGCGCGGCTAAGTTGTTATCGTTCGCCAACGAAGGTATCGAATTTGTATTTGGTCCGCTGGCCAATGATGGATTTATCTTCGCTGTTAAAGTTCTGCCGTTAATCATTTTTATCAGTGCGCTGATTTCTCTCCTTTATCATCTCGGCATTATGCAGTGGGTTATTAAATTGCTCGGCGGGGGCATACAGCGATTACTCGGCACCAGTCGAGCTGAATCGCTGGTAGCCACCAGTAACATCTTTCTTTCTCAGGGCGAATCTCCTTTGGTGGTTCGCCCTTTTCTTAGCAAAATGACTCGCTCAGAGCTATTTGCGGTGATGGTCGGCGGTATGGCCTCGGTGGCCGGTAGTGTGCTTGGTGGTTATGCCGCGATGGGTGTAGATTTAAAATACCTGATTGCCGCGAGCTTTATGGCGGCACCGGGTGGGCTATTGATGGCCAAAATCATCGTCCCAGAGACCGAAACACCGGCCGAGCAAAGCCAGGTTGAGATCAGCGATAGCGACCAAGCAAACGCGATTGATGCATTGGCTAGCGGGGCGATGAACGGCATGAAAGTCGCGGTTGCGGTCGGCACCATGCTGGTGGCCTTTATCAGTGTGATTGCGATGCTAAACGCCGGGCTGAGTAGTTTAGGGGAGCTGGTCGACATTGACGGCTTAAGCCTAGAAATGTTGTTTGGTTACCTGTTCTCACCCCTGGCGTTGCTTACCGGTGTACCCGTGCATGAAGTGTTTGATGTCGGCAACCTCTTGGGACAGAAGATTGCGCTTAATGAGTTTGTCGCCTTCTTATCCTTTGCCGATATTAAAGCCAACCTGTCGGTGCAAAGCCAGGTGATTGTGACCTTTGCGCTGTGTGGCTTTGCCAATATCGGCTCGATTGCCATTCAACTTGGCTCGATTGGTGCCATGGTGCCGGAGCGCCGCAAAGATGTGGCAAGCTTAGGCGTGCGCGCGGTGATTGCTGCCACCTTTGCCAACCTAATGAGTGCGGCATTGGCGGGTATTTTTATCGCGCTATAAACATTGCGCAGTAAAGAGACTTAGTTAAAGTGTCTCAGTAAAAGCAGGGCGATTGGCGGCAAGCTAATCGCCTTTTGCTAACATGTTCGCCAAGCTGATCATTGATTGAGCGAGCAGACAAAAAGCGGCAAATAAAGGGTTTACAAGCCAAAGCGAACCCAATATTATACGCCGCGTTCCGGAGAGATGGCTGAGTGGTTGAAAGCACCGGTCTTGAAAACCGGCAAGGGTTAATAGCCCTTCTAGGGTTCAAATCCCTATCTCTCCGCCACATATAGAAAAGCCGCTGCTTAGTCAGCGGCTTTTTTGCGTTTATCCCCCACAAACTCCCAAACCCTGACTGCGCCAACATTTTAGACGCCTTTGCCTAAACACACTGCCCAGCATCTGATAACCTAGCCCGCAAAAATCGCTCTGTAAGGCCTTTTGGACGCCGCCAGGGAAAACGCATGAAGATCCGCACCATGCTTGGGCTAGCGATTTAATGGTCTCCTAACGTTTAGGAGATTAAAAATGACAGAAGATAAAAGTCCATTTATGCATTTCGTTTCCATTAGAGACATTCGCCAAGAAGATAAAGTTGAATATACGTTATCAGATATTATTTTGATAACGATTTGTGCGGTGTTGTCTGGTCATGATACCTGGAAAGGTATTAGTGGTTATGGACGTAAGCAGCGTGATTTTTTATTACGTTTTGACTTCTCAGGTAAAACATCACCCTCGGAAGATACGATTGCAAGAGTGATGGGAACCATCAGTACAAAATCATTACAAAAAGCCTTTATAGAATGGATGAAATCGTGTCATGAATTAACGGATGGTGAAGTAGTTGCCATTGATGGAAAAACACTGAGGGGGTCATATAACCGAGCAGCAGACCAAGCTGCGATTTATATGGTTAATGCGTTCGCAACCGCAAATGGTGTATGCCTCGGACAGTCAAAAGTAAATAGTAAAACTAATGAGATAATTGAAATACCTAAGCTACTGGAATTGCTAGATGTTTCTGGGTGTTTGATTGCCATAGATGCTATGGGTTGTCAGCGCAAAATCGCACAGAAAATCATTGATAAAAATGCCGATTATTTGCTTGCCGTTAAAGCGAATCAAGGTAAGTTAGATGAAGCGTTTGATAATTACTATCGGCCGTCAATGCTTCAACACTTTGATGGTGATAGCTACTCATCACAAGAGAAATCGCATGGACGTTTAGAAACACGATGTGCACTCATCAATACTGATTTAAGTGTATTAGGTGATTTGGCTTATGATTGGCCTGAGTTAAAAACGATGGGTATCATGGTGAGTGTTAGACAAGAAGGAAAACACGCTGAAGAGTCAGATATTTCAGCTCGCTATTATATAAGCTCAAAATCACTAACAGCGAAAGAGCTTCATGATGCCACTCGCTCGCACTGGTTAATTGAATCAATGCATTGGCAACTCGATGTTGGGTTAAAAGAAGATGCCTGCCGAATTAGGGTGGATGATCGAGCGGAAGTTTTTGCACGAATAAGGCAAGACGTTCTCAAAGAGCATGGCATCCAGATTAGCATGGACGGTAAAGGCTGCTACCATGATAATATATTCGTGAAACGGCTTTGGCTTAGCGTCAAACACGAGTGCGTCTACCTCACAGCCTTCGAAATGGGCAGCACTTGAAACAGGCGCTCCACCGGTACTTCCGGCATTACAATCAGACTCGGTACCACCAAAGCCTTGATTACCAAACGCCCGATGAGGTTTACTATAAGCAACCCGTAACATTGGCAGCCTGAGCCATGGAAAAACCTGGATCATAGCTTAGGAGCACCATCAGGTTGTCCAACTGATTGGGTCCACCTCACTTCATGCATCAAATAATAGGAGATACAACATGAAAAATGGATTTACTAGATTATCTTTGGTTTTGTCAGGCTTTCTTGCTGGAAGCTTACAACTAGCTTCTGCATCTACACTTGAATGCGGGAAATATGTCGGTTGTGAACGGAAGTTTTGCGAAATAGAACAGCAAATTGTAATAGCCAGCAGTAAAGACAACCAAGCTAAAGTGGAAGGGCTCAAAATCGCTTTGAATGAGTCAAAGTCAACATGTACGAATGAATCACTTTTTGAAGACCTAACTTCTGAAATATCCGAAGTTAAAGAGGAAATAAGAGAATACGAATCTGATTTACTTGAGGCTCAAAACGACAATAAGTCAGACAAAGTTAAGAAGTATGTAGATAAGATTGCAGAAGAAAAGCAAAAGCTTAGTCAGCTTACAGAAGAGTTGAGCACGTTAAAATAAAGCTAACAAATAGAGGGTGTTCAATATTCTGTGTCAGCCAATTTTCATAGGTCTATGTGATCATCCAGTCGGCCTTCGAAGAGAATGGTCAGCTGCGATAGCGTCAGGCTCCAGTTCTGCACTGGGTGCGACCAACGCTCAGACGCCTTTAACATACCTGCGTAGAGTAGTTTGAGCAAGCTGTTCTCATTGGCAAAACCGCCTTTGGTTTTAGTCAGTTTGCGGAACTGGCGGTGCACGGCCTCAACGGCGTTCGTCGTATAAATGGCGGTACGCACGTATTCCGGATATTTGAAGTAAGTGGAGAGTGTGAACCATTTATTGCGCCAGGACTTAATAACGATGGGGTATTTGTCACCCCATTTAGCTTCTAAGTCATCCAGCACGCTCTCTGCGGCGGATAATGTGACTGCCTTGTACACGCACTTCAAATCGGCCATGAAGGCTTTTTGGTGCTTACTGGCCACGTATTTCATTGAGTGGCGAATTTGATGAATAATGCAGTGCTGTATCTCTGTCTTGGGATAGATACTTTCAATCGCTTCAGGGAGGCCCTTAAGGCCATCAACGCACGCAATAAGGACCACGGTTGTGCAGGTCGGTCAGCACGCTGAGCCAGTGATGGGCACCTTCAGACTCTGACAGGTAAAGGCCCAGCAGCTCTTTTTTCCCTTCAACGTTGAGGCCGAGAATGGTGTACACCGCTTTAGTGATAAAGCGCCCGTTCTCTTTGATTTTATAGTGAATGGCATCNTGTCACCCCATTTAGCTTCTAAGTCATCCAGCACGCTCTCTGCGGCGGATAATGTGACTGCCTTGTACACGCACTTCAAATCGGCCATGAAGGCTTTTTGGTGCTTACTGGCCACGTATTTCATTGAGTGGCGAATTTGATGAATAATGCAGTGCTGTATCTCTGTCTTGGGATAGATACTTTCAATCGCTTCAGGGAAGCCCTTAAGGCCATCAACGCACGCAATAAGGATATCTTGTACACCACGGTTGTGCAGGTCGGTCAGCACGCTGAGCCAGTGATGGGCACCTTCAGACTCTGACAGGTAAAGGCCCAGCAGCTCTTTTTTCCCTTCAACGTTGAGGCCGAGAATGGTGTACACCGCTTTAGTGATAAAGCGCCCGTTCTCTTTGATTTTATAGTGAATGGCATCGAGCCAGACAATCGGATAGACCGCTTC
>NZ_MUFF01000025.1:0-46193 GCF_001996105.1 Salinivibrio sp. IB643 | reverse complement strand
TCACTCTAGCGGCGATCAGATCATCAAGGCCTCAAAACAGGTCACCGATGATGAGCAAAGCCAAGTACAAAATCAGCAACTGGAAGCAATACAATCAGGCATTAGTTAACCGTGGTTCGATTACCTTTTGGGTTGATGACGCCGCTATCCAGGGCTGGCACTGCAAAAAGCATCATGGCAAACGAGGCAGAGGCTTTACGTTTACCGATGGTGCCATTGAAACAGCGCTGATGGTTAAAGGTATTTTCAAACTCCCTCTTCGCGCCCTGCAAGGCTTTCTCGACTCGATATTTGGCTTGATGGACGTGCCGCTAAAATCGCCGTCATACAGTTGTATCAGCAAACGGGCGAAGACGGTTGAGGTTAACTACCGATTACCCAGTCGTGGGCCCGTTGCTCACGTCGTCATTGATGCCACCGGTTTAAAAGTGTTCGGCGAGGGGGAATGGAAAATGCGCAAACATGGCAAGGAGAAACGCCGTGTTTGGCGCAAGCTGCATCTTGCGATTGACGACAGTACACATGAAGTGATTTCTGCCGTTGTTAGCTTGGCATCTGTCGGTGACAATGAAGCCCTACCGACGCTGCTCAATCCGTTACGACGAAAAATTGCCCAAGTCAGTGCTGACGGCGCTTACGATACGAAAGCCTGTCATCAGGTGCTCAAGAAAAAAGGCATCAAACCGACCATTCCACCGCGCAGCAATGCGGGTTACTGGGAGGACGGCCACCCTCGCAATGCAGCCGTCAGCGCCTTGAAATCGGGTAACTTGGAAGACTGGAAACAAGAAGAGGGTTATCACCAACGCTCCCTGTCAGAAACAGGCATGTCTCGATACAAAACGTTAATCAGCCCTGAGCTGACTCTACGTAACTACGATGCACAAGTTGGCGAAGCATTGGCCAACGTGAAAGCGATAAACAAAGTCATAAGACTTGGTATGCCTGTTAGTTACCGAGTTGATTGATGGGAGTAATCACATTGGGATCAGTGCGTTAGGTGACTGATTTGATCAACAACGCCGAAAAGGCCAGCTCGTAATTCTTGGATTGAACCAGTTCTCACTGCTTTATAAGTTGCTGGGTATCGAGCGGTGCCTTTGAAGAGGCTTGAGCCGTATGCAGTGAAAGTTGCACGTACGGTTCTTAGGGAGACGGCACTTGGTAACAAGTGTCGTCCACCCGACATTTTCGATTTAGTAATGGCAGCGTATCAACTGTGATCGTTGCCATTATAGTATGATACTTTAATACTTAGTATGAATCTTTATTACTTGGTATGAAACTTTATTCTACTCACACAAGAGCGTGGTGATTACTAGGCAGGATTATTCCACCGTCACCGCTTTGGCGAGGTTACGAGGTTGGTCAACGTCCGTGCCTTTAATTAAGGCAACATGATACGACAATTGCTGCATCGGGATGGTGTAGAACACCGGGGCGATGATGTCATCCACGTGTGGCATAGCGATAATTTTCATGCCTTCTTCCGGTGTAAAACCGGCATCTTGATCGGCAAACACATAGAGCTGGCCACCACGAGCACGTACTTCTTCAATGTTTGATTTGAGCTTTTCCAACAGCTCATTGTTCGGTGCGATCACAATCACCGGCATGTCAGCATCAATCAGCGCCAATGGGCCATGCTTTAGCTCACCAGCGGCATAGGCCTCAGCGTGAATGTAAGAGATTTCTTTTAGCTTGAGCGCGGCTTCAATGGCAATCGGATAATACTCACCACGGCCGAGGAAGAGCGCATGATGCTTGTCAGCAAAGTCCTGAGCGAGCTGCTCAATCGCTTTATCAAACGTGAGTGCCTGCTCAATGCTAGAGGGGAGATAGTGCAAGGCATCGACAACCTCACGCTCTTTATCACGGCCGATACGCCCTTGCATTTTACCCAGCGCGGTGACCAGCATCAGTAGCGCGGACAGCTGAGTAGTAAAAGCTTTGGTCGATGCAACGCCGATTTCCGTCCCTGCTCGTGTCATAAAGGCTAAGTCAGACTCACGAACCAGTGATGAACCTGCCACATTACAAATGGCCATGGTCGCCATATAACCACGCTCTTTCGCTAAGCGCAGCGCCGCTAGCGTATCGGCCGTTTCGCCAGATTGCGATAAGGTAATGAGCACACTGTTAGGACGGGTAACAAACTGGCGATAGCGAAACTCAGAAGCAATCTCGACATCACAACTAATCCCAGCCAACGACTCAAACCAATAACGTGCCACCATGCCCGCATTGTAAGAGGTCCCGCAGGCGATAATTTGAATGTGCTGCGCTTTGGCCAAAATATCGCTGGCGCCATTGCCAATCGCATCCACAATCACATGGTCGTTGCCCAAACGGCCTTCCATGGTGTTCGTCAATGCCGTGGGTTGCTCATAGATTTCTTTTTGCATGTAGTGGCGATATTGGCCTTTATCGGCGGCATCGTATTGAGCACTGGCTTCATGCACCTCGCGATCGACCGGTGTGCCTTCCTGATTATAAATTGTCACCTCGCGGCGAGAGATATCAGCCACATCCCCTTCTTCAAGGTAAATAAAGCGACGCGTCACATTCAAAAGCGCAAGCTGATCCGAGGCGAGAAAGTTTTCTCCTACCCCAAGGCCAATCACTAATGGACTGCCCGAGCGCGCGGCAATCAACCGCTCAGGTTGGCGTCGATCCATCACGACGGTGCCGTAAGCCCCTTCAAGCTGATCGACGGTGCGTTGAAATGCATTCAGCAAATCACCACTTTGTTGCATCTCCCAGTCAACTAAGTGAGCGATCACTTCGGTATCGGTTTGCGAATCAAATTGATAGCCACGTGCTTGTAGCTGTTCACGCAATGTCTGATGGTTTTCGATAATGCCATTATGGACCACCGCAATATCATTACCGGACATGTGTGGGTGGGCATTGGCTTCGCTGGGTTCTCCATGGGTGGCCCAACGTGTATGCGCAATCCCCGTTCCTCCGGTCGGATGAGACGCTGCAACGGCATCGGAGAGCGCAGCAACCTTACCCAAACGACGAACGCGGGTTAATTGCCCCTGGTCATCCGTGATCGCAACGCCAGCAGAGTCATAACCGCGGTATTCAAGACGACGTAGGCCTTCCACTAAAATTTCAGCCACATCACGCTGCGCCACAGCGCCTACAATTCCACACATAGTCTTTCCTTATTGGGTTTATCAGGTATCGGCACAGATCACATCTGTCCCCGTCTGTTCGATCGCGCGCTTGAGATCGTCGTCGAGTTGGCTATCGGTGATCAAGGTATCGATGCTGGACCAGGCAAGCTCCAAGTTAGGAATACGGCGACTGATCTTGTCAGATTCGATCATCACCACCACTTCACGCGCGACCTCCGCCATCACCCGTGTCAGGCCCGTCATTTCATTAAATGTGGTCGTGCCACGCCCGACATCAATGCCGTCGGCGCCAACAAAGAGCTGATCAAAGTCATAGGCACGTAAGGTTTGTTCGGCTACTTGACCTTGAAAGGACTCAGAATGGGTATCCCACGTTCCCCCCGTCATTAATAAGGTGGGTTCGTGTTCAAGCTCACGAATCGCATTGGCAACCTGCAATGAGTTAGTCATCACCACTAGACCGCGCTTTTTGTCGAGCAAAGGGATTAAAGCCGCAGTCGTGGTGCCACTGTCGACGACGATACGGTTATGATCTCGAATACGCGCCGCCGCAGTATCGGCAATACTTTGCTTTTGCTTCGACACTTTCACCGCCTGCTCCGATACCATTTCTTGCGGTACAGGTACAGCTCCGCCATAGCGGCGCAGTAGTAGGCCGTTTTTCTCCAGCTCGGCTAAATCTTTACGGATAGTCACTTCGGAGGTTTCAAAGCGTTGAGAGAGGGCATCAACACTCACCTGCCCTTGCTCTGTTAGCAAGGACACAATGGTGTGACGGCGTTGTTGGGTATTTCGTTTCGACATATAACCACTGAAGTTTCGATTCGAAACTTATGATAAACAAAACAAAACAAAGTTCAAGATGAAATGGCGAAAAGTATTAGAGGGACCGAGAAGTGTGACTGGCAGATAACAAAAACGAAAAAAGCCCACCAGCTGAAGCTAGTGGGCTTAATATGGTGCGGAAGGAGAGACTTGAACTCTCACACCTTGCGGCGCCAGAACCTAAATCTGGTGCGTCTACCAATTCCGCCACTTCCGCATGTTTTTTATGATAACTTAGCGGGCGGGCTAAGTATCAATTGTCTTGGTGCGGGGGGAGGGACTTGAACCCTCACGTCCTTTCGGACACTAGCACCTGAAGCTAGCGCGTCTACCAATTCCGCCACCGCCGCAAACCGGTGTGATTCACTGCATATGCAATAAATCAGAATAATGGTGGCTACGACGGGATTCGAACCTGTGACCCCATCATTATGAGTGATGTGCTCTAACCAACTGAGCTACGTAGCCGACCTAAAGTGGCTGGGGTACCAGGATTCGAACCTGGGAATGACGAGATCAAAACCCGTTGCCTTACCGCTTGGCGATACCCCAATTTTTCATGCCGCTTTACAGCCACATGTCTTTAATAAATGGTGCGGAAGGAGAGACTTGAACTCTCACACCTTGCGGCGCCAGAACCTAAATCTGGTGCGTCTACCAATTCCGCCACTTCCGCTTTCCAAGTTGTTCATCTTACTTCATGGTAGTCGAAGAAAGATGGCGCGTCCGGGAGGATTCGAACCTCCGACCGCCTGGTTCGTAGCCAGGTACTCTATCCAGCTGAGCTACGGACGCGTTGGCTGGGGTACCAGGATTCGAACCTGGGAATGACGAGATCAAAACCCGTTGCCTTACCGCTTGGCGATACCCCAACTGAGGCGCGCATAATAGGCTGGTTTTTATCGGGAGTCAATACCTGATTTTACCAACCGCACAACTTTTCGCCTATCAAGCTAAAAAGCCGCTGTGCGCGCTCAATAGTCAGTATTCTACTTTTTTTTCGGCCGTTGCCAAGCCTCAATTGTCCTTGGTTTGGCGCGAGTGATGATTAGTTGACCATCCGCGACATCTTTACTGATGGTACTGCCCGCGCCAACGGTGACCCCTTCACCAATCACTACTGGGGCGACGAGCTGAGAATCCGATCCAATAAAGGCATTATCTTTAATCACGGTTTTATGTTTATTGGCACCATCGTAATTGCAGGTGATCACGCCAGCGCCGATATTCACGCCGCATCCCACCTCAGTATCACCAAGATACGTCAGGTGGTTGGCTTTAGAGCCTTCGCCAAGTTGGCTTTTTTTCATTTCCACGAAGTTACCCACATGGGCATTGCGTGCCATTTCAGCGCCGGGACGTAGCCGCGTAAACGGCCCAACCGTGCAGTCTTCCCCGACGCTAGCACCTTCCACCACGCTATAAGGGCGAATTAAGGTGTTGTCATCAATCTCGCAATCAATCAGTACGCTTCCGGCCCCGATAGTGACGTTATCACCCAAGGTCACACTGCCTTCGATGATGACGTTGGCATCAATGGTGACATCTCGGCCACATTGCAACTGGCCGCGTAGATCAAAGCGCGCCGGATCGGTAAGCATGACGCCGCTCAGTAGCAGTTGCTCGGCTTGCATTTTTTGATACTCACGCTCAAGACGAGAGAGCTGCAGGCGGTTATTGACGCCTTCGACTTCGACAGCATTGACGGGGTGAACCGCTTGAATAGCCCGGCCTTGTTGATGCGCCAGCGCAATCACATCCGTAAGGTAAAACTCGCCTTGGGCATTATTATTGTCTAGCTGCGACAACCAATGACGTAGGTCGCGTCCTGTTGCCACCAATACGCCGGTGTTAATTTCGGTGATCGCAAGCTGACTGTCAGTCGCATCTTTTTGCTCGACAATCGCGACCACGTCCCCTTTTTCACGCACAATACGACCGTAACCGGTTGGATCGTCCTGATGCACAGTTAACAGCCCAATCCCGCCCTCTGGCTGCCCTTCTAGCAAACGCGTTAAAGTTTGCTCTGAAATTAAGGGCACATCGCCATAGAGCACCAACACTTGCTCATCATCGGCGAAATGTGGCGCAGCTTGTTGCACTGCATGGCCTGTCCCGAGCTGCTCGGCTTGTAAGCACCAATTCACCGGCGAGTGAGCTAACACACGCTGCATGGTTTCACCACCATGGCCATACACTAAATGAATTTGCGAAGCGCCGAGGCCATGGCAGGTATCAATCACATGCTCAACCATTGGTTTACCAGCCAATGTGTGAAGCACTTTAGGGGTTTGAGAATACATGCGCGTGCCCTTACCGGCCGCGAGAATAACCGCACTGTATTGCATAGTCTTTCCGTGATGAGGGTTGATTTGAATAAATAATGAGGCTCAGTGTAACGCTTTTTGGTGGTAAGACGCACCTAGCAGATGTCACGTCGCGCGGCACATAAAAAAAGCGACGCCGAAGCGTCGCTTATATTCTTACCGTAAGTGCCTGATTAACGCTTGTGTTTGGTCAGCTCGATCACTCGAAGCTTCGCAACCGCTTTAGCCAGGTCACTGGCCGCTTGAGCAAAGTCGACGTCTTTATGCTGATTATGGATTTTATCCTCAGCGCGACGCTTCGCTTCTTCTGCCTTGGCTTGGTCTAGCTCTTCACCACGAATTGCCGTATCAGCCAGTACAGTGACTGTACTAGGCTGAACTTCAAGCGTGCCGCCAGAAAGATAAATAATCTCTTCGCTACCGCCTTGCTTGACGATACGCACCATGCCCGGCGTGATAGCGGTCAGCAGCGGTGTGTGTCCTGCGTGAATACCCAGTTCACCTTCGCTACCGGTCACCTGAATATGCTCGGCACGGCCAGAGAACAATTGTCGCTCTGCACTGACCACATCCAGATGGAAGGTTATCGCTGCCATATCGCCTCCTACTCAAGCCTTACAGGTTTTTCGCTTTTTCGAGTACTTCGTCGATGCTACCGCAGTACAGGAAAGCCTGCTCTGGAATATCATCGTACTCGCCACTGAGCAGGCCTTTGAAGCTTGCAATAGTATCTTTCAGCGAAACATAAACTCCTGGTTGGCCGGTGAACACTTCAGCGACGTGGTAAGGTTGAGTCAAGAAACGTTCAATCTTACGTGCACGTGCAACCGTTAGCTTATCTTCTTCAGATAGCTCATCCATACCCAGAATAGCAATAATGTCTTTCAGCTCTTTATAGCGCTGAAGCACAGATTGCACACCACGTGCCATATCATAGTGGTCTTGACCTACCACCAAGGGGTCCAACATACGTGATGTCGAATCCAATGGGTCGATCGCTGGGTACATACCCATAGACGCGATGTTACGTGACAATACAACCGTTGCATCCAAGTGGGCAAAGGTGGTGGCTGGTGACGGGTCAGTCAAGTCATCCGCTGGCACGTAAACCGCCTGTACGGAAGTAATCGAACCAGTACGGGTAGACGTGATCCGCTCTTGCAATACACCCATCTCTTCAGCGAGCGTTGGCTGATAACCTACTGCTGATGGCATACGACCCAACAGTGCAGATACCTCAGTACCGGCAAGGGTATAGCGATAGATGTTGTCGATGAACAGTAGAACATCACGGCCATCATCACGGAATTTTTCCGCCATGGTTAGACCGGTCAGTGCGACACGCAGGCGGTTACCTGGTGGCTCGTTCATCTGACCATACACCATGGCCACTTTTGACTCTTCAGGGTTTTCGATATTAACAACACCCGCTTCCTGCATTTCGTAGTAGAAGTCGTTACCCTCACGAGTACGCTCCCCTACACCAGCAAATACAGACAGACCTGAGTGTTGCAGTGCGATGTTGTTGATAAGCTCCATCATGTTGACGGTTTTACCAACACCCGCACCACCGAACAAACCGATTTTACCGCCTTTCGCAAACGGGCAGATAAGGTCGATAACCTTAACACCGGTTTCCAAAAGCTCAGTGGAATTCGATTGTTCTTCGTAAGTTGGCGCTTCACGGTGAATCGAGTAGCGCTCTTTTTCACCAAGATCGCCACGCTCATCAATTGCATCACCCAGAACGTTGACGATACGTCCTAGCGTTGCTTCCCCAACAGGGACTTGGATTGCAGCCCCTGAGTTTTCTACTTCGATTCCACGACGCAGACCATCAGATGAGCCCATAGCGATAGCACGAATTACGCCACCACCTAGCTGCTGCTGAACTTCCAACACCAGACGCTCGCCTTCACGTTTCACATTCAACGCATCATATACCTTCGGCACTGCGTCTTGTGGAAACTCTACGTCGACTACCGCACCGATGATCTGAACGATCTTACCTGTAGCCATCGTTATTCCTCTAAACTAGTTCGTTAACCTTTGCCTTTACACCGCACTTGCGCCAGAAACAATCTCTGACAGCTCTTGGGTGATCGCAGCCTGACGGGCTTTGTTGTACACCAACTGCAGATCATCAATCAGATTACCCGCATTGTCGGTCGCAGCTTTCATCGCCACCATACGCGCCGCTTGCTCACTGGCGAGGTTTTCCACCACACCTTGATACACTTGTGACTCGGCATAGCGAACCAACAAAGTATCGAGCAAGGGCTTCGGCTCAGGCTCATAGATATAATCCCAAGCGTGGCTAGTCTGCATATCCTCGTCGTCTGACTTGGGCAAAGGCAGCAATTGATCGATCACTGGGGTCTGCACCATGGTGTTCTCAAATTTATTGAAAACAACATATAAGCGGTCCAGCTCACCTTCATTGTATTTTTTCAGCATCACCCCGACCGTACCGATCAGGTCTTCCAGTACTGGGGTATCCCCCAAACCAGAGGTTTGTGCGACTACATTTCCGCCGTAATTGTTAAAGAAAGCGGTCGCTTTCGCCCCAACCAATGCCATATCGATCTCAGCACCTTTGTGGGTCCAGCTTTCCATATCTGTGATAACATTTTTGAACAGGTTAATGTTCAGGCCACCACACAATCCGCGGTCAGTAGAAATGATGATGTAACCAACGCGCTTGGCTTCCCGCTCTTCCAAATAAGGATGACGGTACTCCAAGTTACCCAGTGCAAGATGACCGATCACTTTGCGCATAGTGACAGCATATGGACGTGACGACTCCATGGCTTCTTGCGTTTTACGCATTTTGGAGGCTGCCACCATTTCCATCGCTTTAGTGATCTTCTGTGTGTTTTTCACACTTCCGATCTTAGTACGAATCTCTTTTGCGCCGGCCATAGTTACTCTCCGTTAGTGGGTGACCACCTAAGTGGCCACCTACAATGTTACCAAGTCTGGGTCGCTTTGAAGTCGTCCAACAGCTTTCTCAACTGCGCTTCAACGTCATCGTTGTAAGCACCAGACTCATCAATCTGAGCAGCTAGGTCGGCATACTGCGCCTTCGCAAAGGCGAGCAGAGAGCGCTCAAAGTCACCGATCTTGTTCAGCTCAACGTCTTCCAAGTAGCCTTTTTCAGCCGCAAAAATAACCATGGCCTGCTCAAAGACAGACATTGGCGCATATTGCATCTGCTTCATCAGCTCGGTCACTTTCTGACCGTGATCCAATTGCTTCTTGGTTGCGTCATCCAGATCCGATGAGAACTGAGCAAATGCAGCAAGCTCACGATATTGTGCCAAGGCTGTACGAATACCGCCTGACAGTTTTTTCATGATCTTAGTTTGCGCAGAGCCACCGACACGAGAGACCGAGATACCTGGGTCAACCGCGGGACGGATACCGGCGTTGAACAGCTCAGTTTGCAGGAAGATCTGACCATCGGTGATCGAGATAACGTTGGTCGGTACGAATGCAGACACGTCACCCGCTTGGGTTTCAATGATAGGCAAGGCGGTTAATGAACCGGTTTTACCTTTCACTTCACCTTTGGTGAACTCTTCGACATAGTGCGCGTTTACACGTGCAGCTCGCTCAAGAAGACGAGAGTGCAAGTAGAAAACGTCACCCGGGAAGGCTTCACGGCCTGGTGGACGACGTAGCAGCAGCGAGATCTGACGATATGCAACAGCCTGCTTAGACAGGTCATCGTAAACAATCAGCGCATCTTCACCGCGGTCACGGAAATACTCGCCCATTGCACAACCCGAGTAAGGCGCAAGGTATTGCAATGCTGCCGCTTCAGACGCTGAAGCCACCACCACAATGGTGTTTTTCAGTGCATCATGCTCTTCCAACTTGCGAACTACGTTGGCAATGGTTGAGGCTTTTTGACCAATCGCGACATAAATAGAGTAGATACCAGAGTTTTTCTGGTTAATGATCGCATCGATCGCCAACGCGGTTTTACCGGTTTGGCGGTCACCGATGATCAGCTCACGCTGGCCTCGGCCGATAGGGATCATTGAGTCAACCGCTTTATAGCCGGTTTGAACAGGTTGATCGACCGATTGACGAGCGATAACACCCGGCGCAATCACTTCGACAGGCGAAGTGGTTTCGGTTTCGATCGGTCCTTTACCGTCGATTGGCTCACCCAAGGTGTTCACCACACGACCTAACAGTTCAGGACCCGTCGGTACTTCAAGAATGCGACCAGTACCGGTGACTTTCATGCCTTCTTGTAGGTCCGAATATGGACCCATCACTACCGCACCTACAGAGTCACGCTCAAGGTTTAATGCTAGCGCATAACGGTTACCAGGCAGTTCAATCATTTCCCCTTGCATCGCATCAGCAAGGCCATGGATACGAATAATACCGTCGCTGACTGACACGATGGTACCTTCGTTACGCGCTTCACTCACAACGTCGAATTTTTCGATGCGTTGTTTGATCAGATCGCTAATTTCCGTGGAATTAAGTTGCATGCTCCAATTCCCCAAATCAAGACTGCAATGCATCGCTCAGGCGGCGCATACGGCCACTTACTGAGTTATCGATGACCAAGTCTCCAGCTCGAATAATAACCCCGGCAACCAGGGCTTCGTCTACACTACAGTTCAGCTTTACTTTGCGCTCAAAACGCGTCGTTAGCTTTTCACTGATGGCTTGTTGTTGCTCTTCGGAAAGAGCCGTCGCTGACGTGACTTGCACATCAACTTCTTTTTCCAATTCCGCGCGCATGGCGAGAAACTGTTCACAAACCTCAGGAAGCGCTTTTAGACGCTTGTTTTCCGCCATCATTTTAATCAAATTTTGGCCGAAATCGTTGAGCTGATCGCCACCCACTGTGATGAAAGTCTCTGCTAATTTCTCGGCAGAGTAGGACGCGTCTAACATATGTTTTACGCGCTCATCACGGGCAATCTCAGCAGTAAAGGCAAGCATTTCAGCCCATTGGGCTAACTCGCCTTTTTCTACCGCAAAATCAAAGGCTGCTTTCGCGTAGGGGCGAGCGAGTGTTGTCAGTTCAGACATTGCTGCCCCTCCTTGTTACAGTTCTGCAGTGATTTTATCGAGAAGATCTTTATGCGCGTTCTGGTCAATAGAACGCTCAATAATTTTCTCGGCACCAATAACAGCGAGCGATGCGACTTGCTTACGCAGCTCATCGCGTGCACGGTTACGCTCTGCTTCCAACTCGGCCTTACCCTGGTTTAGGATATTGTCGCGCTCAGCAGCCGCTTCGGCACGTGCCTCATCGAGGATTTGTGCTTTGCGTTTGTTGGCCTGCTCGATAATGTCAGTTGCATTGCGCTTCGCTTCTTTCAATTGATCAGAAGCGTTCGCCTGGGCTAAATCCAGGTCTTTGGCGGCGCGATCAGCCGCCGCGAGACCGTCAGCGATTTTTTTCTGACGCTCTTCAATCGCTTGCATCAATGGTGGCCATACATATTTCATGCAGAACCACACAAAGATAGTGAACGCGATTGCCTGGCCTAGCAGAGTTGCGTTGATATTCACAACGGCGCCTCCTTAATCATAAGCTAAAGGGTCTGTTCAGCTATTAGCCAGTTTACAGTTGACCTACGAATGGGTTCGCGAACGTGAACAGCAGTGCAATTACGATACCGATCATTGGAACCGCATCCAGAAGACCCGCGATGATGAACATCTTAACTTGCAGCATAGGAGCCATCTCAGGTTGACGTGCTGCACCTTCAAGGAATTTACCACCCAGCAGGGCGAAACCAATCGCAGTACCAAGGGAAGCAAGACCTACAATGATGCCCACGGCAATTGCAGAAAAGCTCAATAAAGTTTCCATCACTATCTCCAGTTTTCGTTGTCGGCTATAAGCCAATAATGACTAACAAATTGCTTTCTAAAAAATGTCATCAATGATCTGAGTCTTCGTGCGCCTGCGAGAGATACACGACGGTCAACATCATAAAGACAAAGGCTTGAATCGTAATGACTAGAATGTGGAAAATTGCCCACGGCACAGAACCCAGCCATTGCGCCCACCACGGCAGTAACGCCGCGATAAGAATAAATACCACCTCACCGGCAAACATGTTACCGAACAGACGCATCCCAAGAGAAATAGGCTTCGCCAGTAACGAAACTATCTCCAACAGGAGGTTGAACGGAATCATGATCGGGTGATTAAACGGGTGTAACGCTAGCTCTTTAGCAAAGCCACCGATACCCTTTATCTTGATGCTGTAAAAAATCATCAAGAAGAACACGCCCAGCGCCATTGCAAGGGTGATATTTACGTCTGCAGTTGGAACCACTTTTAAATATGGAATACCCAACCAGTGTTCCGCCGGATAAGGAAGAAAATCGATAGGAATTAAGTCCATCGTATTCATCAGGAATATCCAGACGAAGATAGTCAGGGCCAAAGGTGCGATCAGCGGATTGCGTCCATGGAAGGTTTCGCGGACATTGTCATCAACGAACTCAACCAAGATTTCGACAAAACACTGAAGCTTACCCGGGACACCTGTCGATGCTTTCTTTGCCACTGATCGGAAAATGCCTAAGAAGACGATACCGATGAGGACAGAGAAAAACAGGCTATCAATATGAACCGCCCAAAACCCCTCACCGCTTGACAAGTGTGTCAGGTGGTGAGTGATGTAGCTAGACGGTGTAAGCGCATCACCTGACGCAGCCATAACTCATCCTATTTGTTGTTGTTAATGAATAAAACTGGCGCAAAGATATTAATCCCTAATGCCAGCAAATAGGCCAGTTTGAGGGGAACAAGTTCCACCTCGACATACAGGTAAGCAAGGACAAACAAGACGACGGTCAGTGAAATTTTTAAGACTTCACCGCCAAAGAAGGACGCGACCACAAATTTTGCAGCTCTTGCCCCACTAAAGAGGAAAGCACACGACGCAAACACAGCATTGGCTATCACAAAGATCCCCCCACCGATTAACGCGGATTTTCCCCAGTCGACATTGATAGCAAGTGCCATCAAGATTGCCGTTGCTAATACGACGCCAGCCTGCAAAAGCACCAATTTTGTCGCGATTTCACGACCCGGCCGCGCGAGCGTCGATACCATGTATTTGTTCCTCGATTCCGTTCCACTTAGCACTGTTGCCGTGCTGGGAAAACAGCAAAAATTATACGTTTCGCCCCGACTAATGCAATCGCATCAATGTAAAAAAGCAGGGAAAATTTTACAACAGCGTAACCTGATCACAGTAAGCACTTTTATGTAACAAAAAGCGACTGGCATAAGTCACATTTCTTCGTCGAAAATTGCAAGAATTTGCGCTAACTTTTCAGATTCTTCGAAATTAATCACTAATTTCCCACTGCCGTTCTTCTGTTGTGTTAAAGCGACACTCACGCCAAATTTATCGCCCAGGCGTTGCTGAAGGGCTTCAACTTCAGGTGATAATTTAGGCTTTTTCGCTTCAACTGGTGGCGAAAGCATTTTTTTTACCAGTTTTTCTATTTGGCGAACCGTCATTTTCTTATTGACCGCGGTCAAAGCCGCATCAATTTGTACGTCGCCTTCCAGTGCCAGCAAGGCACGTGCGTGGCCCATTTCGAGTTGTTTGTTAAGCAGCAATTGCCGCACCCCGGATTCCAAACCATTTAACCGAAGTAGGTTACTTATAGTGGTCCGAGACTTTCCCAGTGACTCAGCAAGCTGTTGGTGAGTCAGTTCAAATTCATCTACTAAGCGCGCCAATGCCTGCGCTTCTTCCATTGCATTCAAGTTTTCGCGTTGAATGTTTTCAATTAAAGCGACCGCGCTCGCGACCTTATTGCTCATTTCCCGCACCAAACAAGGAACTTGCTTTAATCCTGCTTGTTTAGCGGCTCGCCAACGACGTTCACCGGCGATGATCTCATAGCTTCCCGCCGCGATCTGACGCACGACTAAAGGTTGAATCACACCTTGAGCGCGAATTGACTCAGTCAGTTCTTCCAGTGCGTCTTCAGCCATGCCTTGGCGCGGCTGATACTGACCCGGCTCCAGCACGGTGACCGATAACTGTTGTAATTCGCTATTGCTGCTATCGGTCGATTCAGGGACCACTGTTTGTGAAGACTGTGCCTGTGCACTGGTCGCCAATAGGGCGTCGAGGCCCTTTCCAAGCCCGCGTTTCGCTGAATTCATTGTTTTCCTCAGGCATTGACAGCGTCTGGCGAGGAGCGAGCTTGCTCTTCGCGACGCAGAATTTCACCCGCAAGGGCGAGGTAGGCTTTAGCACCGCTCGATAGTTTGTCGTAGTACATGGCGGGTCGGCCATGACTTGGCGCTTCCGCGAGCCGCACATTGCGGGGAATCACTGTACGATACACCTTATCACCGAAGTGTTTTTTGATCTGATCCGATACTTCGGTCGCTAATCGGTTTCTTGGGTCGTACATAGTACGCAAGACACCTTCAACGTGAAGGTCGGCGTTCACCACGCTTGCCAGCTTGCTAATGGTATCCATTAAAGCAGTCAGTCCTTCCAGGGCAAAGTACTCACATTGCATCGGGACAAGAACGGAATTAGCCGCAGTCATCGCATTGATGGTCAGAAGGTTCAGGGAAGGGGGACAGTCAATAAAAATATAATCATAACGGTCAACAACAGTCTCGAGCATCGTGCGTAGACGAACCTCTCGAGCGAACACTTCCATGAGTTTTATTTCTGCTGCTGTCACATCACCGTTGGCTGCGACAAGGTGATAACTTCCCGCCGTATTTTCAATCACAACTTGTTCGAACGGTGTTTCTTCAATGAGTAGGTCATAGGCCGTTGCATGGACATCGTACTTATCGATGCCGCTCGCCATGGTCGCATTGCCTTGTGGGTCCAAATCGATCAGTAGCACCTTGCGATTGGTGGCAGCCAGTGATGCTGCGAGATTGACACTCGTGGTGGTTTTACCCACGCCGCCCTTTTGGTTTGCTACCGCGATAACTTTACCCACGTGCTTTCGACCTCTACTCGTTACTCTTAGCTCTCAAGATTACTAGATGACGCGCCCCTTCCAATCCCGGTACCTTCAAAGCTTTGATATCGGTCACAGAACAATCAGCAGGAAGCGCATCAATTTCTTGTTGGTCCACTTGTCCTTTCAACGCATAGAAGCATCCTTGCGCATGCGGTAAGTGGTGACACCAGCTCACCATGTCGCTCATCGATGCAAAGGCGCGACTGAGTACAGCATCAAATCCATGCTCAGGGGTAAAGTCTTCCACCCGACTTTGGACCGGGGTCACATTTGTCAGCCCAAGTTCGTGAAGAACTTGGCGAATAAAACGAATCCGTTTACCCAAACTGTCCAATAGGGTGAACTGTTTGTCCGGATTAGCAATGGCCAATGGGATGCCTGGTAGTCCCGGTCCTGTGCCGACATCGATAAACTGTTGGCCTTTGAGGTGGGGCGAGACAACGAGACTATCAAGAATATGTTTCACCACCATGTCGTCAGGATGACGGACCGAGGTTAAATTGTAAGCTTTATTCCATTTGTGCAGCAGACGCACGTAGTCCAGTAACTGCTGTTGCTGTTGTGCTGACAGGACAAGGCCAGCTTGCGCCAGCCCATATTCGAGTTGTTGTTCCATTTTATGCCCCTTTTTTCAGCATGCCTTGCTTTTTCAAATGGACAAGCAAAATGGAGATCGCCGCCGGCGTAACGCCAGAGATACGTGATGCTTTACCCACGGTTTCAGGACGCGCATCGGCGAGCTTACCTTTCACTTCGTTCGATAAACCTTTTATGTGGTCGTAGTCGAGATCAGTGGGTAATTCGGTATTTTCATGACGTTGTGATTTAGCAATTTCATCTTGCTGACGGTCAATATACCCCGCATATTTCACCTGAATTTCCACCTGTTCACTGGCTTGCTGATCCGCATGAGCCGGTTCAAAACTTGGTAATGTCACAATATCGCGATACCGCAACTCAGGACGACGCAGGAGATCCTCGCCATTCGCTTCGCGTGTTAACGGTGTTTTGAGCATCGCGTTCAGTGCTGCCACATCGTCAGAATGGGGATGGATCCATGTGCCACGTAACCGTTGACGCTCTTGCTCCATGTTTTCCATTTTCTGGTTAAAACGCGCCCAGCGCGTATCATCGACCAAACCGAGCTCACGGCCTTTTTCCGTCAAACGCATATCCGCATTATCTTCACGCAGCAATAGGCGATACTCAGCACGCGACGTAAACATACGGTAGGGCTCTTGAGTGCCCATGGTAGAGAGATCATCAATCAATACGCCCATATACGCTTGGTCGCGACGCGGGCTCCAACCGTCTTTGCCTTGTGCTTGCAGCGCCGCGTTACATCCTGCCAGCAAGCCTTGAGCCCCCGCTTCTTCATAGCCGGTGGTGCCGTTGATTTGTCCGGCAAAGAATAACCCGCTAATAAATTTGGTTTCCAGTGTTTGCTTAAGATCGCGAGGATCGAAAAAGTCATACTCGATCGCATAACCTGGGCGGATCACTTTGGCGTTTTCAAAGCCTTTGATCGATTGAATGATCCCCATCTGCACATCAAACGGTAAGCTGGTGGAAATACCATTTGGATACAGCTCATTGCTGGTTAACCCTTCAGGTTCAACAAAGATCTGATGTTTGTCTTTGTCGGCAAAGCGCATCACTTTGTCTTCAATCGATGGGCAATAACGTGGACCAATCCCTTCAATGACACCGGCATACATTGGGCTTCGAGATAAGTTTTCTCGAATCACGTCATGGGTTTTTTCATTGGTATACGTGATATAGCAAGGCATTTGTTGAGGATGTTGACTGACATCGCCCATAAACGAAAAGACCGGACGTGGTGTATCACCATGTTGGGTTTGCATCACTGAGAAATCGACTGAACGCGCATCGATACGCGGTGGCGTTCCCGTTTTTAAACGATCGACGCGAAACGGCAGTGCACGTAGGCGATCGGCAAGCTTGTTCGACGGTGGATCTCCAGCGCGCCCTCCGGAGTAGTTATCCATACCAATATGGATTTTTCCACCTAAAAAGGTACCGACAGTCAACACCACAGTGGTTGCGCTGAATTTCAGCCCCATTTCTGTTTCTACCCCAGTGACGCGATCCTGATCGACGATCAAATCCACCACGGCTTGTTGGAAAAGGGATAGGTGTGGCGTATTTTCCAGGGTATGGCGGATCGCCGCTTTGTACAACGCACGATCAGCTTGTGCTCGTGTTGCTCGTACTGCGGGTCCTTTCGACGCATTTAGGGTTCTAAACTGGATCCCGCCTTTATCGATAGCTTGCGCCATCGCGCCGCCTAAGGCATCAATTTCTTTTACCAGGTGTCCTTTCCCGATCCCGCCAATTGCAGGGTTACACGACATTTGTCCCAAAGTGTCGATATTATGGGTTAATAACAACGTTCTTTGATTCATTCGAGCGGCGGCTAGTGCTGCCTCGGTACCAGCATGGCCACCACCCACAACGATGACGTCAAAGTGATCCTGGTAAAACATGATTAAAGCCTCAACCTGGTTAAGTGTTTGCGCATGAACTAAGCAAAAGGGGCGACATTCTAGCGCTTTTTCTCTCAACAAGGAACCAAACCTTGATCCTGATCTTCTTAAGGCTTTCGCTTTATATATATAAGATCTTTATATAGATCCTTTATTAGATCTACTACTAAGGAAGCGGATCTCAGTGGATAAGCGGTAAAAGATCATTGAGATCAAGGATCTTGGAACGATCACTTTCTGTGGGTGGCCTTGGATCGGATCCTGTATCACCTGGGATCAAAATACCCTTTTATCCACAGGGCGATCAGAAAGAAAAACTATCAAATGGATAACTAAAGGAAGATCACTGGGTTATTCCTTAGTTATCCACAGTTTGTTTGATTAATTATTGTTCAATTAGATGCCTGAAGTAATGGCTCCCAATCGGTTAACCAGCGTTCCGCTTCATCTTCCGGAACCGGATGAGCTTGAATATCGATGTCGATTCGTTCGCCAATTTTGACGGCCCCGAGATCTTGTAATAGGGCGTCTGCTTTCATGCCAGCTTCACAAAAGGTGTCATAACTAGAATCGCCAATGCCAACCACCCCGTATTTCAACGCACGTAGCATCGGACGTTCGGTCATTAGCTGTTCCATCAAAGGGGCGATGCTCTCGGGGAAGTCGCCAGCGCCATGGGTCGATGTGACGACTAAGAGCGTGCTGGCGCCCAATACATCATCGAGGATCCCCTCATTGATAACCGCCGTTTGGTACCCCTTTGCCTGCAGTTGATCTGATAGGTGATCGCCAACATATTCCGCGCCGCCCAAGGTACTGCCTGTAATAATTGTTATATTGGTCATATTATCCTCACGATTAAGAGTCTCTTGCCTAGTATTGAGACCTTGTTGCTGGGAGTCAATTCTTGCTGAATATTGCGGGTATATTCGGGGATGCAGTCGAGGGGATCATGGTGAAAACTATGGGGATAACTTATGATCTTATAACAAGGATAACCGCGATCAACACAGTAGGATAAAGGGATCCTTTGTGTAAGGATCCCGTGATCAGGTTGGGGATAATTATTTGCCGATACAGAATGAGGAGAAGATTTTTCCTAATAAGTCATCAGCACTAAATTCGCCAGTAATGGTGTTGAGGTACTGCTGGGTCAAGCGTAACTCTTCCGCCAATATTTCACCGGCCATGTAACCTTCTAGTTGTGTTTGACCAATGTCCAGGTGTGCGGCTGCACTGGCGAGTGCGTCTAAGTGGCGGCGACGTGCCATAAAACCCCCTTCACTGCCTCCTGCATAGCCCATACAGGCTTTGAGGTGTTGACGGAGTGCATCGACGCCTTGGCCTGTTTTAGCGCTAAGGCGGATAAGCGCTGGGTGGTTGGTATCGCAGTGGCCCATAGGCTCGCCCGTCATGTCGGCTTTATTACGGATCACCGTCATGCCCATATCTTGGGGTAAACGGGACACAAAGTCCGGCCAGATATCATGTGGATCGGTAGCGTCAGTGGTGGTGCCATCCACCATAAATAAAACACGGTCTGCTTGTTCTATTTCGTCCCACGCTCTTTCCACACCGATGCGTTCGACCTCGTCGGTAGCGTCACGTAGGCCTGCGGTATCAATAATATGCAAAGGCATACCGTCGAGATGAATGTGTTCACGCAGCACATCGCGAGTGGTCCCGGCAATATCGGTGACGATGGCACTGTCTTTCCCCGACAAGGCATTGAGTAAGCTCGATTTACCTGCATTTGGGCGGCCAGCGATTACCACTTTCATTCCTTCACGCATGATGGCGCCTTGGTTGGCCTCTTTACGCAGTGTGGCGAGGTGTTCAATAATGTGGTTGAGATCGTTGGCGACCTTACCATCGGAGAGAAAATCGATTTCTTCATCGGGAAAATCAATTGCGGCTTCGACATAAATGCGCAGGTGAATGACCTTTTCTACCAGCGCGTTCACCTGGCTAGAGAAGGCGCCTTGTAGCGACTGTAGCGCCGAACGTGCGGCTTGCTCAGAGCTGGCATCAATCAAGTCAGCAATGGCTTCTGCTTGCGCGAGATCCAACTTATCATTTAAAAAAGCGCGTTCAGAGAATTCTCCCGGGCGAGCGGCTCGTACCCCGTCAAAGGCGCTAATCCTTTGGATGAGCATATCCATGATAACGGGGCCACCGTGGCCTTGCAGTTCAAGCACGTCTTCGCCCGTGAACGAATGAGGGCCTTTAAAGAATAGCGCGATGCCTTGATCGATAGGCTGACCATCCTGGTCGAGAAAGGGGAGGTAGTCAGCACGACGAGGCACCAGCTCACGTCCGGTCATATTTTTGCCAATCTCATGGGCGAGAGGACCGGACACGCGAACGATTCCCACGCCGCCCCGGCCAGTTGCTGTGGCTTGCGCCACGATAGTGTCTGTTTGAGCCATAATGCACACTCTGTTATTGCAGTGACAGGCCAGTGGGCCATTAACGTGAAAAAGGCGACCGCCAGGTCGCCTTTTTATTATTGCTTGACGCGGCCTGAGTTACGAGCGCGAATGCAGGCCTTTTTTCTCCAACGACTTGTAGATTAACGTCTGTTGGAGCAGCGTGACTACGTTCGATACCAACCAGTATAGAACCAGACCGGATGGGAAGAACAAGAAGAAGAAAGTGAAGACCACGGGCATAAAGGTCATGATCTTCTGCTGCATCGGATCGGTGACCGTGGTTGGGCTCATCTTCTGAATCAGGAACATAGACGCCCCCATCAACAGAGGTAGCACATAGAAAGGGTCTTGTGCTGACAAGTCTTGAATCCAACCAAAGAAAGGTGCGTGACGTAGTTCGACCGATTCCATCAATGCCCAATAGAGCGCAATGAAGATCGGCATTTGCAGCACTAGCGGTAGGCAGCCACCCAGTGGGTTAACTTTTTCGCGCTTGTACAGCTCCATCATTTCTTGGCTCATGCGCTGACGGTCGTCACCAATACGCTCTTTCATTTCTTGCAGTTTAGGCTGCAGCATGCGCATTTTCGCCATCGAGGTGTATTGCGCTTTGGTAAGCGGGTACATGGCACCACGGACGATAAAGGTCAGCATAATGATTGATAGACCCCAGTTACCGACAAAGGTCTGAATGGTTGATAGCAACCAATGCAAAGGCTTGGCGATAAACCAGAGCCAGCCATAGTCGACCACAAGATCCAAGCTTGGCGCCACTGCGGCCATTTGGTCTTGCAGTTTCGGGCCAACCCATAGCGTTGCCGTTAAGGTCTTACTGGTACCAGCAGGGACAGTGTCACTGGTTTTGGTCTGAATATAACCGTATTGCGAGGTGGTACGTGTGCTCAACACATTATTGTCGGCACGTGGGATCCACGCGGTGGCAAAGTAGTGTTGAATCATGGCCGCCCAACCTTGATCAAAGGTTACGCTGAGATTTTTGCTTTCCATGTCATCAAAGCTGTACTTCTCGTAACGCTTGTCGTCCGTTGAGTAAGCGCTGCCGCGATAAGTCGGCATGGTTAGGCTACCACCATCATCCAGCAAGTTTTGTTTGAGCTGGGTGTACATAGTGACGCTGGCATTCGCATCGGTTTGGTTATTAATTGTATGCTCAACGTCTACCGCATAACTACCACGTTTAAATACAAAGGTTTTGGTATAACTGATCCCTTCTTTTTCGACTGTCATCGGGACGCGCAAAGTGTCTTGATCGTCTGAGAGAGAGAAGTCGTTCTGGGTCACCTGGTATTGTGCGCGGCCTTCAGCGGTATCAATGCCATTGGCACCAATTAAACCACTTTGGGCGACAAAGGTATGATCCGGCTTAGTATGTAGCAGGGTGAAGGCATTATCAGAGTCCAGCTCAGCATCGTATTGTGGAAGCTCGGCATGGACAACATCACCGCCTTGCGTATCAATTTTTAGTGTTAATACGTCGGTTTTGATGGTGACGAGCTTGTCAGAGACAGGCTGTGCATCAAGAGACGTGGTATCGTTACCGTCATTGCTGCTTGGCACGTCACTGTGAGTCGTTTGCTGCTGCTCAACGCCCTGTCCCTGCGGCTGCGGGGATTCTGGTTTGCTCCATTCCATGTATAGCATGAAAGAAACGAACAATAGGGCAATCAACAGGATATTGCGTTGGGAATCCATTGTTAATTGTCTCTGTTATGGTGGTCGCAAGGCGGTACAGGATCGTAGCCGCCATCATTCAAAGGGTGGCATTTTAATAGACGTTTGCCTGCCAACCAACACCCTTTTATCACACCATGGGATTGAATCGCCATGATGGCGTAATGGGAGCAGGTTGGTGTGAACCGGCATCGTGGCCCAATTAATGGGCTAATCACCAGTTGGTATCCCCGAATCAGCGCGATGAGCGCTTTTTGCGCGGCGGTCGCGACAAACGTTGCCATAACTTGTCCAATTCGTCTCGCAGCGCTTGATTACTCAGGTTGTTGGCACTTTTTTTCGCGATAACCACAAAGTCTTTCGCCGGCAGTTGATGCTGACGTAAACGAAAACTCTCGCGAACCACACGTTTAAAGCGGTTGCGATCAACGGCAAGTTTGATTTGCTTTTTCGGGACAGCTTGACCGAGACGTGGGTGTTCGAGCGCGGTGTTTCTGGCGAGTATAGTCAAGTGCGGCGAACCTGCGCGATGAGGTTGCTGAAAGACGGCACTGAAATGTTCGGGAGTTAGCAGACGTAACTCCCGAGGATAAGCGAGCTTATTCACAAATCACTACGGATTATTTAGAAAGCTGCTTGCGGCCTTTCGCACGGCGAGCGGCAATGACCTTACGGCCGTTCTTAGTCGCCATGCGCGCACGGAAACCGTGAGTGCGCTTACGCTTTAGAACTGAAGGTTGAAAAGTGCGTTTCATGGTTTCTACCTTTATTACTGATCAGTGTTAGGTTTGTTAACCCGACGTGGGAGGATAGCAGTATGCTTGTCTCCGACGCCTCTCAACAAAGAGGGCGGATTGTAGCCATTGACTAACGATTAGTCAATCACAAAACCCACGCCACTTCGGGCCGTGAATTATAAGCGCTTAGTCGCAGATCGCAAGGATCCTTGCCAACTGATCGCAAATTAAGCGGTGATCCCGACTTGATTCAAAAACTTATGTAATCGGAGATCATCACAGTGATTAAGCGGCCAAGCCCTACGCGTTGTTGTTGGCCATCCGATAAAGAACCAGGATAGTGGCCGCATTTGTCGCCAAGCCCGGCTCTTTGATCTCAATGCGACCGTTTTATCTTTTAATTCCGCGACGGACTGAATCGTATGATTGCCCTTACGAACCGTGATTTCTTTATTGTTATGAATCATAGCGTATTAACAGGCGTGATGAGGATTGGTGTGGGACATGGTTTCGAATTCTCGAACTGGTCGCGACGATCATGTGCGCAATGTTGTGAGTAAAAAGCGGGTAGGCTGTGGCGATCTCTGGGTTATCTGTGGGATCTATGTGCATAAGTCGGATCTTATTCACTGATTTCGGGATCTTGTGGGTAGCGATCTGGGCGCGACAGGAGTACCATTATGACCTTTTCCTTTTCGGTATAACTGCGTGGAGTCAAACGTGTCATCATCGCTTTGGTTGCAGTGTCTTGAACGGCTTCAAGATGATTTACCTGCAACAGAATTTAGTATGTGGGTACGGCCACTTCAAGCCGAACTCAATGACAATACGTTGACCCTGTTTGCCCCTAACCGTTTTGTGCTTGATTGGGTGCGGGATAAATATTTGCATCAGATTAATCAACTGCTGAATGAGTTTTGTGGTGTCGACGTGCCTATGCTGCGCTTTGAAGTGGGCAGTAAACCGGTTGCTGCTGCGCCGCAATCTGCGCCAGCTGGCCCGGCGTCAGCCCCTGCGCCTCAACAAGCGGCCCCTGCCCCCACTCGTGGACGCGTTTGGGAGCCGGCACCGTCACCGGTGCAATCGGATGTCAATCATCGCTCCAACGTGAATCCGAAACACAAGTTTAATAACTTTGTGGAAGGTAAATCGAACCAGCTTGCACTCGCGGCGGCACGGCAGGTCTCGGGAAACCCGGGAGCGGCATATAATCCGCTGTTTTTGTATGGTGGGACGGGGCTGGGTAAAACGCACTTGCTCCATGCGGTGGGGAACGCTATTTCCGATCGAAAGGCAGATGCTCGCGTGGTTTACATGCACTCTGAGCGGTTTGTGCAAGACATGGTCAAAGCACTGCAGAACAACGCCATCGAAGAGTTTAAGCGCTACTACCGCAGCGTGGATGCACTCTTGATCGATGATATTCAGTTTTTTGCCAATAAAGAGCGCTCACAAGAAGAGTTTTTCCATACCTTTAATGCCTTGCTTGAGGGGAATCAGCAGATCATTTTGACCTCCGATCGCTACCCAAAAGAAATCAATGGGGTTGAGGATCGCTTGAAATCACGCTTTGGTTGGGGCCTGACGGTTGCTATCGAACCGCCTGAATTGGAAACGCGTGTGGCGATCTTGATGAAAAAGGCAGAAGACCACGCGATTCGTTTGCCGGATGAAGTTGCCTTCTTTATTGCTAAGCGGTTGCGGTCGAATGTCCGTGAACTGGAAGGGGCGCTTAATCGTGTCATTGCCAACGCCAACTTTACCGGCCGCGCGATCACCATTGATTTCGTTCGGGAAGCGTTGCGCGATTTGTTGGCGCTACAAGAAAAGCTGGTCACTATCGATAATATTCAGAAAACCGTGGCAGAATATTATAAAATCAAGATGGCGGATTTGTTATCTAAGCGCCGGTCTCGCTCGGTTGCACGCCCTCGTCAAATGGCGATGGCCTTATCGAAAGAGCTGACCAACCACAGCTTGCCAGAAATTGGTGATGCCTTTGGCGGTCGTGACCATACAACCGTATTGCATGCTTGCCGTAAAATTGAGCAACTGCGTGAAGAAAGTCACGATATTAAAGAAGATTACTCTAACCTGATTCGAACATTGTCGTCCTAATTATGAAATTTATTCTTACGCGTGAGCAGCTACTTCAACCGCTGCAACAAGTTTCTGGGGCTTTAGGTGGGCGCAGTACCTTACCGATCTTAAGCAATCTTCTGATTGAAGTCGCCGAGCAGCAACTTAAGCTCACCGCCACTGATATGGAGGTGGAGCTTAATGCAACGGCACCGTTGGAGGGAGAGCATCAAGATGGGGCGATAACGGTTCCCTCGCGTAAGTTCATGGATATTATCAAAGGCTTGAACAGTGAAGCTCGTATTACGGTTGCTCAAGAAGGTGATCGTGTCGTGGTGCGAGCGGGTCGAAGCCGGTTCACCTTGTCCACCTTGCCGGCTAGCGATTATCCCAACATCGATGATTGGCAAGCGGATGTAAGCCTGCAGCTGCCACAAAGTAAACTGAATCACCTGATTGATGCGACTCAGTTTTCAATGGCAAACCAAGATGTGCGGTATTATCTCAATGGCTTGCTGTTCGAAACCGATGGACAAACGCTACGTACGGTAGGGACCGATGGTCACCGTATGGCAGTGTGCCACCTGACCATGGATGAAAGCGCGCCAGCGCAACAAGTGATTGTGCCGCGTAAAGGCGTCAGTGAGCTAGCGCGTTTGTTGGATGATAGTGAAAATCCGGTCAATATTCAGATTGGTGCCTCCAATATTCGTGCGGTAGTCGGCAACGTGACCTTTACTTCGAAGTTAGTCGATGGACGATTTCCTGACTATCGCCGAGTGCTGCCGCAATCGACGTCTCGGACACTTGAGGTTAATTGCGCGGAGCTCAAGCAAGCCTTGTCGTTAGCCGCGGTGCTGTCGAATGAGAAATTCCGTGGTGTTCGGATGAATATTGATGGCAGTGAGCTGCGCATCTCTGCCAATAACCCCGAGCAAGAAGAAGCCGAAGAATTTTTGGAAGTGAATTATCAAGGCGAGGCCATCGAGATTGGTTTTAACGTCAGTTATGTTTTAGATGTGCTCAACGTTTTGCGCTGTAACACTGTCCGTTTTTCAATGACAGACGCGGTCGGCAGTACTTTGATTGAGGACTGTGATCGCGATGATGCCATGTATGTCGTGATGCCCATTCGCCTCTAGATTATGGCGCTCACTCGACTGGTCATTCATGACTTCAGAAATATTGAAGCCTGCGATATCGAACTGTCGTCAGGCTTTAACTTTTTAATTGGCCCCAACGGCAGTGGAAAAACCAGTGTCTTGGAGGCGATTCATTTTCTTGGCCACGGGCGCTCATTTCGCAGCGCACTGAACAGCCGTGTGATCCGTCATCAACAACCGAGCTTAACGGTCCATGGCCGGGTGAAAACGCAAGATGGGATCTTGCTTCCGGTCGGCATTCAAAAGCGCCGAGACGGCAGTGCCGATGTTAAAATAGGTCAAGAAAAAGGGCAAAAGCTAGTGGCACTGGCCAAAGTCTTGCCCTTGCAGCTGATTACCCCTGAAGGGTTTGAGCTATTAACAGATGGTCCTAAATTTCGCCGTGCGTATATTGACTGGGGGGTGTTTCATTCCCAACCCGGTTTTTTTGAAGCGTGGACGCGGGTCAAGCGGCTCACCAAGCAACGGAACGCCGCGCTTAAAACTGCGCGCAATTACCGTGATATACAAGTGTGGGATGCAGAACTTGCTAGCTTGGCCGAGCAAATTAGTGTTTGGCGACAAGCTTATGTTAATGCTGTGGCCGAGCGCGCAACGGCGTTATGCCAGGCATTTTTACCCGAGTTCTCGATTCAGTTTCGGTTCTCCCAAGGCTGGGAGCGCGGTGCAGATTACCAGGCTTTGTTGGCGACTAACTTCGAACGCGATCAGCAAATGGGCTACACGGTGTCTGGACCACACAAAGCCGATTTACGCATCAAGGTGGCCGGTACCCCGGTCGATGATGTGCTCTCTCGAGGGCAACTAAAATTGATGGTTTGTGCGCTTCGGCTTGCACAAGGACAGCTATATAGCGAAGAGCAAGGCATCGCCTGTATTTACCTGATCGATGACTTTGCCTCAGAATTAGACAGCCGCCGCCGGGCACTGCTCGCCAGTGAATTGACCCGGATCGGGGCGCAGGTTTTTGTCAGCGCCATTAGTGCCGATCAAGTCGCGGAAATTTGCGACGAAAATAGTAAGATGTTTCATGTGGAACATGGCAAAATTAACGCAGGATAAATAAGCGAGAGTAACTCAATGTCCAACGAATACGATTCATCGAGTATCAAGGTACTGAAGGGCTTGGATGCCGTCCGTAAGCGTCCGGGAATGTATATCGGCGACACCGACGACGGTACCGGCCTACACCATATGGTGTTTGAGGTGGTCGATAACTCGATCGATGAAGCACTGGCCGGACATTGTAACGATATCGTGACCACCATTCACGAAGACGGCTCTGTGTCGGTCCGCGACGATGGTCGTGGTATCCCTGTCGATATTCACGAAGAAGAGGGTGTTTCAGCTGCCCAAGTTATCATGACCGTGCTGCACGCCGGGGGTAAATTTGATGATAACTCGTATAAAGTGTCGGGCGGCCTACACGGTGTCGGTGTCTCTGTGGTTAACGCACTGTCAGAAAAGCTTGAATTGACAATTTGGCGTAACGGTTATGCCCACCAACTCAATTTTTCTCATGGTGAGCCACTGGGTCCCTTGGTTCAACTGGGCGAAACCGATCAAACCGGTACCCGCATTCGTTTTTGGCCGAGTGAAGAAACCTTCACGGATATTCACTTCAACTACGAGATCCTCGCCAAGCGTTTACGTGAATTGTCTTTCCTTAACTCGGGTGTGTCGATTCGATTGATTGACGAGCGCGAGGAAGACAAATCGGATCACTTTAAATATGAAGGCGGTATCCGTGCGTTCGTTGAGCATTTGAATAAAAAGAAAACCGCGATTCATCCATCGGTGTTCCATTTTGAACATATGCGTGATGATGGCGTTAGCGTCGAAGTCTCAATGCAGTGGAACGATGGTTACCAAGAGAACATCTACTGTTTTACCAACAATATTCCACAGCGCGACGGTGGTACGCATTTGGCTGGGTTCCGCGGTGCACTGACGCGAACCTTAAACAGCTTTATGGACAAAGAAGGCTATTCGAAAAAAGCTAAAGCAGCGACGTCTGGCGATGATGCCCGAGAAGGTTTGACGGCGGTGGTATCGGTCAAAGTCCCTGATCCTAAGTTTTCGAGCCAAACCAAAGACAAACTGGTGTCATCGGAAGTGAAATCGGCGGTTGAATCCGCCATGAGCAGCCACTTGTCTGACTTTTTAATTGAACATCCAGCCGATGCCAAAGTGGTGTGCTCCAAGATTATTGATGCCGCACGTGCACGTGATGCAGCGCGTAAAGCGCGTGAAATGACACGTCGTAAAGGGGCACTGGACTTAGCTGGCTTGCCTGGTAAATTGGCCGACTGCCAAGAAAAAGATCCTGCCCTGTCTGAGCTCTACATTGTGGAGGGTGACTCAGCCGGTGGCTCTGCGAAACAAGGGCGTAATCGCAAAAACCAAGCGATATTGCCGCTTAAAGGTAAGATCTTAAACGTGGAAAAAGCCCGTTTTGATAAGATGTTATCGTCGCAAGAAGTGGCGACCCTGATCACTGCCATGGGCTGTGGGATTGGTCGCGAAGAGTACAACCCCGATAAGCTACGCTATCACAGCATCATTATCATGACGGATGCTGACGTTGATGGCTCGCACATTCGTACCTTGTTATTAACCTTCTTCTATCGCCAAATGCCTGAGTTGATTGAGCGTGGTTATATTTACATCGCTCAGCCACCCCTTTATAAAGTGAAGAAGGGTAAGCAAGAGCAGTACATCAAAGACGATGAAGCAATGGAGCAATATCAGGTCGCGCTCGCACTGGAAAATGCCTCATTATTTGTGAACCCTGATGCGCCAGCGATGCACGGTGAATCGCTCGAAAAGCTGGTCAAAGAGTACAATGGTGTGCTTAAACTGATTCAGCGTATGAAACGTCGTTATCCCGCAGCATTGCTGAATGAGCTGCTGTACCAGCCGCGTTTAGCGGTCGAGGAACTTCGTGACGAATGGGCCGCGAAGAAGTGGGTTGAGAACATTGTCGACATCCTTAATCGCAAATCGACCGGTGAAAGCCACTATCAAGCGTCTTGTCGCTTTGATGAAGAGCACCAAGTTTGGGTGCCTGAGCTGGTGGTGCGAACCCATGGCGTTGATTATAAGTACCAGGTCAGCTATGACTTCCTGAATTCGAAAGAATATGGGCGCATTGCGAGCTTATCGGAAACACTCGATCAGCTACTTGACGAGGGGGCTTACGTGAAGCGTGGGGAACGGACCCAAAAAGTGGAGACCTTTGAGCAGGCGCTAAACTGGCTGGTTAAAGAATCCATGCGTGGTGTCTCGCGTCAGCGTTATAAAGGTTTGGGTGAGATGAACCCTGATCAACTTTGGGAGACCACCATGGACCCTGAAGGGCGCCGTATGATGCAGGTGACTATCCACGATGCGGTTGCGGCCGATGAGCTGTTTACCACCTTGATGGGTGATCAAGTTGAGCCTCGTCGGGCCTTCATTGAAAACAACGCGCTGAAAGTGGAAAACCTCGACGTGTAAACCACTGATCCGTTATTTGTCTCTATTAAGGCCAGCAGTATTGCTGGCCTTTTTAATATATATATGCAACATAATGCGCAAGGTATGACTGATTAAATACAGAAAAAAATTTAAAATCAGCCATTGAAATCAATCGGCGCAACCCTATATAGAGTAATGAGGCGATGCCTTTGGGTCGCCGGGGGCTTGTCCAGGTTGGAAAGCCGTAGATAACATTTTATTGCTTCATAGGAAGGGTAAGATTATGCGTAACTTTGATTTCTCTCCTCTCTATCGTACTGCGATTGGCTTTGACCGTTTGTTCGACTTGGTCGAGAATAGTAACACGAATAATGCGGGTGGGTTCCCTCCTTACAACATTGAGCAAAGTAAGGAGAACCAGTACCGGATTACGATGGCTGTTGCTGGATTCGGGCAAGATGAAGTCGATATCACTCAGCAAAAAAATAGCCTGACGGTCGCCGGCAAAAAAGCCGAACGAAACCAGAACACTAAGTTCTTATACCAGGGCATTGCTGAACGAGACTTCGAGCGCAAGTTCCACCTCGACGATCATATTAAAGTGATGGGGGCGGAAATGGAAAACGGCATGCTGCATATTGATCTGGTTCGTGAGGTGCCTGAAGAAGAAAAACCTCGCCGTATCGAAATAGGCGGTAACCGCATGCTAGAAAACGCAGAATAAGCGCGGCAGAGACATGAAAATTTAGCGGCGCAGCGACTCCAAGCAGTAAGTTAATCGTAACGAAGAGGGCAGCTAACGCTGCCCTTCATTTATGCATGTTGGTTTTTTTCAGTCTGCTTATCGTTGCAGTTATCTGGCTTGTCGATGATAACGATGGATGACTTGCCAGATTTTTACGTTGGTTCGAACTAAGCCTGAGCCAATGTTTCACGTGAAACAGTAAAGAATGAGCTCGGTAAGTGTTCCACGTGAAACAGTGTTAGCCCTCTTGGTAGGCACGGATGACTTCTTCGCCAATAATCTCTATGCCTCGTTGCATGGTATCGTCGTCTTGGACGTAGTTCATGCGAATACATTGTCTCGCATGAGGCCAATCCTCGCTTTCCACACCAATAAAGAAATATTCGCCTGGCACCACCAGTACACCACGGGCTTTTAGTCGCTGGTACAGTGTTTGGGTAGAAATGGGTAAGTCTTCAAACCACAGCCACAAAAAGATGGCCCCCTCGGGTTTATGCACGCGAACACGCTCATCATTAATAGTGTCCAACACCATACGAAGTGTGCGCTGTGATTTTTGTTGGTAGAAGGGGCGAACGACCTCTTTGCTTAATCGTAACAAGTCACCGCGTTCAATCATCGCCAGCGCCATTGCCGGTCCGACACTGTTTGGCGATAGGCTAACGATGCCGTTGATATTTGACATGGCTTGGATGACATCTTCGTTGGCGATCACGATTCCGCAACGCACCCCGGGTAACCCTAGCTTGCTGAGGCTAGAGCAAAGAATAGTATTGTCGTTCCAAAACGGGGCAACATCTTCAAAGATAATATCAGGGAACGGCGTACCGTAGGCGTTATCGATAATCAATGGAATGTTATGCTCGCGCGCGAGTTTATCAAGCTGCTGGATCTCGCTATCAGTGAGCACATTACCGGTTGGGTTGGTCGGCCGAGAGGCACAGATAGCACCAATGCTGTCATCAATGGTTAAGCGACTAAAGTCGACATGATATTTAAACTGTCGATTATCCATTAACTCAATGTCAGGTTGGTAGCTAACAAAGATATCGTCGCTGATCCCTGCATCGCCATAGCCAATATATTCAGGCGCCAAGGGTAGTAAAATCTTTTTATGGCTGCCGTCTGAATAACGTCCCGCTAAAAGGTTAAACAGATAAAAGAACGCACTTTGACTACCGTTGGTGAGCATGATGTTTTTACTGGAAAGCTGCCACCCATAGGTCTTATTGAGAAGCTCGGCGAGGGCATTCAGTAATGCCGACTTCCCTTGTGGGCCATCATAGTTGGCCATGGCATGGACGAGGCTACCATCATCCAGCATCGATTGGCTCAGTGTTTTGAAGTAATCGAGCATTTCCGGTATCGCAGCGGGGTTGCCGCCACCGAGCATAATCGCATCTGGATTACGTAAGCCATCATTCAAATCGTCCATTAACTGGGTGATACCCGAGTGGTTAGCGAGTTTCTCGCCAAAGTGAGTGACTTCCATGATTACTGCCTTCAAATATTTATGTCATTGTTTTGGTTAAGCTGCCATCAACATACAACAATCTATTGTCTAAAAGAAAGTCTGATAAGTTTGTTATCTCTTCGTCACTAATTGGCATGGTTGACGGGGGTTGTTACGTTATCGGTACACTCTCGGGAGAAAAGCCGCTGAAAGGGATAACAAGCCGCGTGTTTCACGTGAAACCAACTCGTTTTAGGCCGACAAACAGGGGGATTAGCATCATTGAGGTTAAGAACCAATGAGGAGGGTGTGAGTTGGTCGCTAAGAAGATGAGAGTGAGTAGCGAAGAGGGGCGTGGGCGTTTAAATAGCTAAAAAAAGCCCCGCGCAATGGCGGGGCTGAGTCGTGTATTGCTGATAATTACTTCTGTAGAACTGAGATATCTGCCACGTTGAGGAACTGCTCACGGATAAGGTGAAGCATCGCTAAACGGTTGGCTTTCAGTGCTGGGTCATCGGCCATGACCATCACATTATCAAAGAAGGTATCAACCGGTGTGCGTAATTGCGCCAGTTCGGTCAACGCGCCTTGATAATCGCTGTCAGCAAACAAAGGCTTAACCGCAGCGACTTTCTCTGCTACCACGTCTGCCAATGCTTTTTCTGCGTCTTCTTGGAGCAAGCTAGTATCGACGCTGCTAGGGAGCTCACCGTCATACTTGGCCAAGATATTACCCACACGCTTATTGGCCGCGGCCAGTGCTTCGGCTTCTTCCAGACTGCGGAAGTGCGACACCGCTTTAACGCGGCTGTCAAAGTCAGCTGGCTTGGTTGGACGACGTGCCAACACCGCTTGGATGATATCAACGCTATAGCCCATATCTTGATACCAGCTGCGGAAGCGGCCTAGCATAAAGTCTAAGACCTCGGTCTCTACTTCTTTATGGGTGAGGCGATCATCGTATTGGGCTTTGGCGTCGCGAATGAGGTCGACTAAATCCAGCTGATAGCCGTTTTCAACGATAATACGTAGCACACCGAGAGCGGCACGGCGTAGGGCGAATGGATCACTCCCTTTTGGTGCTTGGCCAATACCAAAGATACCGACGATGGTATCCATTTTGTCGGCCATTGCAACGGCTGACGATACTGGCGTCGTAGGTAGCTTATCACCGGCAAAGCGCGGCCAATATTGCTCGTTCAGTGCCAGCGCAACCGCTTCTGGTTCACCATCATGACGTGCGTAGTGCATGCCCATCACGCCTTGCGTTTCGGTAAACTCAAACACCATTGAGGTCATTAAGTCACACTTTGCCAGTTGGCCAGCGCGCTCGGTGTGTGCTTTGTCGGCACCGATACGCTCTGCAATCTGTCCTGCAAGTGCAGTAATGCGGTCGGTTTTATCTTTGATGGTACCTAATTGTTTTTGGAATACCGCGCTATCAAGCTCTGGCAGGCGATCAATCAATGGGCGCTTGCGATCAGTATCAAAGAAGAACTCAGCATCCGCGAGGCGAGGGCGTACGACTTTTTCGTTCCCTGAGATAACCTGTGTCGGATCTTTCGATTCAATGTTAGAAACAAAGATAAACTTAGGCAGTAGCTCGCCGTTGGCGTCATAAACCGGGAAGTACTTTTGGTCGCCTTTCATGGTGTACACCAGCGCTTCTGATGGCACCTTAAGGAACTTGTTCTCAAAAGAGGCAGTCAGTACCACTGGCCATTCCACCAAAGAGGTGACTTCTTCGACCAAGTCTTCATCCAGCTCAGCCATTCCGCCCACTGCGTCCGCGGCTGCTTTGGCATCTTTAATAATCAATGCCTTACGCTTTTCATAATCGGCCATGACCTTACCTTCAAGCTCGAGGCGCTCTGGGTATTGGTCAGCATGATCCAGCGTTAAGCTCGATTCACCCATAAAGCGGTGACCACGAATAACACGGTCGGACGCCACGCCCAAAATCGTGCCTTCAATTAAGGTTTCACCGTATAGCATTACCAAGGTTTTCACCGGGCGGATAAACTGGGTGTCTTTATCACCCCAGCGCATGGGTTTAGGAATAGGCAACTTGTTTAGCGCGTTATCGGCTAGCACGGGCAGCAAAGCGTCAATGGCTTGGCCAGGAACGTGTTGACGATAAAGCAGCCACTCACCTTTATCGGTTTTTAAGCGTTCAGCTTCGCTGACATCAATACCATTACCGCGCGCCCAACCCATGGCGGCTTTGGTGGGATTGCCGTCGGCGTCAAAAGCAGCGCTGACCGCGGGTCCGCGTTTTTCTACGACCTTATCGGGTTGGCGATCGCTCAAAGCGGCCACTTTTAACGCCAGCCGGCGAGGTGATGCATACCAAGTAACACCTTGGTGGCTCAGGTCAGCGTCTTTTAGTTGCGCTTCAAACTGACTTGCGAAAGCTTCAGCCAGTGTACGCAATGCTGTCGGTGGTAGCTCTTCCGTACCTAGCTCTATCAGGAAATTTTGCGTTGCCATGATGCTCCCTTATTGAGTGTGGCGGCACATGGGGAAGCCCAGTGCTTCGCGTGATGCATAGTACGCCTCAGCAACCCGCTTAGTCAGGGTACGAATGCGTAAAATATAGCGTTGGCGTTCAGTCACTGAGATGGCTTTTCGCGCATCCAGTAGGTTAAACGCATGACCAGCCTTTAGGATCTGCTCATAAGCAGGCAAGGGGAGCGGCTGCTCGAGATCCAAGAGCTTGGTACTTTCGGCTTCGCACTGATCAAAGTAGCGGAACAGAAAGTCAACATCAGCGTGTTCAAAGTTGTAGGTCGACTGCTCCACCTCGTTTTGATGGAAAATATCGCCGTAGGTCACTTTGCCAAACGGACCATCCGTCCAGATTAAGTCATAGACAGAGTCGACTTCTTGGATGTACATGGCCAGGCGCTCGATACCATAAGTGATTTCGCCAGTAACGGGTTTGCATTCCAGACCACCGACTTGCTGGAAGTAGGTAAACTGGGTAATTTCCATTCCGTTAAGCCACACTTCCCAGCCTAAACCCCACGCACCCAGTGTTGGGTTTTCCCAGTTATCTTCGACAAAGCGAATATCGTGAACTTCGGGATCTATACCCAGCACACGCAGCGAGCCTAGATAGAGCTCCTGAATGTTATCGGGTGATGGTTTGAGGATGGTTTGAAATTGATAATAGTGCTGCAAACGGTTTGGGTTCTCACCATAACGACCATCGGTTGGACGACGAGAAGGTTGAACGTAAGCCGCTGCGATCGGTTCTGGTCCAAGGGCACGCAAGCATGTCATCGGGTGGGAGGTTCCCGCCCCCACTTCCATGTCTAGCGGCTGAACAATGGTACAGCCTTGCTGGGCCCAATAATCCTGCAGCGCGAGGATCATACCCTGAAAGGTTTTGATATCGAATTTATGCATTGTCAGGTTCGCGCGAGTTGATGAATGGAGAAAATAGCTGGCAATTATAACTCGCAGCGCGCTCAAGCAGTAGGGGGCTGGCGGATTTTTGTGCGTCTTTAACCGACTTATCGATACAGCGATAATGTGGATAAATAGGCGTTGCCAAATGATTGTTCAAATCGTAAACTAGCGCCGTCTTGGGGAGTAGTCGACCACTGCACAGTCAGTGGGGCAATCATCAACATAGTTGAAGCAAAATCTTCATGGTGATTGCAAGCCCACCTTTATGGTGCTCTGGGCTTGACGAGACCAACGGCAATCGCACGAACCGGGGTGGGGCGTGTGTGTTGTCGTGGTTGAATCATAATAAGCCCTGCCCCAGATGAGCATTGTCATGAGCGTTCTTGCTATTTCTATTTCCACCGTCACCTTGGCGGAAATAGGGGATAAAACCCAGTTACTATCTTTGGCGTTGGCGACCCGGTTTCGAAAACCCGCGGTGATTGTCAGTGCCATTCTATTAGCCACTTTGATTAACCACGCAATAGCCGCATGGCTTGGTGTGGTGGCCGCAGACTTTCTAACAGACACCGTTTTACACGTCATTTTGATTATCAGTTTTAGTGTGATGGCGGTTTGGATGCTGATCCCAGATAAGCTTGAGGATGAAGGTATACAGGGAAAGAGTGCATTTTGGGCCAGTTTTGTCGCCTTTTTTGTCGCTGAAATAGGCGACAAAACTCAATTGGTGACCACGGCTTTGGGGGCACAGTTTAATGATGCACTGTGGATTGTGGTGACTGGTTCTACCATTGGGATGCTGTTAGCCAATGTTCCCGTGGTTTTAGCCGGGGATAAGATTCAGCGCCATGTGCCATTTGCGGTGGTACGCGCGCTCGCCGCGGCCATGTTTGCGGCATTGGCTGTACTCGATACCTGGTATCTACTGAGTTAACGCAGGACAATGATGAATTGGTATAAGGGTTGGCATTATGCCAGCCCTTTTTTGATCAAAAATTGAAACGGTACGGTCTCTGTTTGGGCTGCGACCAGGGTATGGTCCATAAAGCGACAAAAACTCGGAATATCTCGTGTCGTAGAGGGATCATCAGCGGTGATAAGCAAGGTTTCGCCTGATGCCATATGGCGAATATGTTTACGCACCATCATTACAGGCTCAGGGCAACGCAACCCTAAAGCATCAAGCTGATGATCAGCATGGTTAAAAAGCGTCGTCATGTCGGTGTCCTCAAAAAATGTCGACCTGATCATACTTACGAGTCAGAATTATTCAAATAGGGTTGTGATTGTAAAATTGTTGTGTAAATTAATTAACAAGTCGTTAACGAATGGCGAGTGGCATGAGAAAAGCAAACGAGCAACAATTTGGTTTTAATTATGGCTACCGTGTATTGGCTTATACAGGATTGAGCGCCCTTGCTTTTTTAGACTTAGCGCATAGTCAGGGTCACGCTCTATTAACGACTTTAGCATTGCTGGTGTCTGCGCTGGGGTTGTTGATGGAAACATTGACCGTTCAGCCAACAGATTCTTCGCAAGGCTAGCTAACTCACTCAACAGCGACACTCACTCTCACTCCCTAGTTTTCTTGGGCTTCCCCGCTTTCAGAGCGGGATTTTTTTTGCCTGTTATTCAGAGAAAACCAGTAACGGAAACAAGGCCAATATCTCGCTAAGTATTGACCTTGTGTCATATGATGAATCTTACGTTTATGGTTAGTCTTGCTTGGTGATATCAATCACCACGCGGCCTTTTATTTCGCCATTGATGATTTTATCGGCGTACGCTGGCGTCTGGGCAAGGGCGATAGTGTGGCACGCTTGTTCAAAGTAGCGTGCGGGTAACAGCTTGGTGAGTGACTGCCATGCGGCGAGCCGTTGTGGTCTCGGGCAAGAGACAGAGTCCACACCTTGCAGGCGTACATTCCGCAAAATAAATGGCATGACGGTGGCAGGGAGATCAAAGCCACCAGCAAGGCCACATGCAACGACCGTACCACCATACTGAATTTGTGACAGCACGTTGGCAAGCATTTGACTGCCGACGGTATCAACTGCGCCAGCCCAGTGTTGTTTATCAAGCGGGCGCCCAGGGGCGCTAAATGCGTCACGCGGTAAAACGTCATCGGCACCAAGCTGTTCAAGCCAGGTTTGGTTTGCGTCTAGGCGGCCAGTGACAGCACTGACGCGATAACCGAGAGCATGTAATAAGGTGACGGCGACAGAACCTACGCCACCACTGGCGCCCGTGACTAACACTTTGCCGTCTTCTGGCTTAACGCCGCCATCAATCAAGGCTTGTACGCATAACATGGCAGTCAACCCAGCGGTGCCGACCATCATGGCTTGTTGTTCAGTCAGCCCTTCGGCTAAGGGGACTAACCAATCACCGTTAACGCGCGCTTTCTCAGCCATGCCACCCCAGTGGCCTTCACCGACGCCCCAGCCGGTCAGCACCACTTTATCTCCAGGTTGATAGTCTGGGTGCTGGCTGTCTGCAACCGTGCCAGCAAAATCAATACCTGGCACCATCGGAAATTGGCGCACAATTTTCCCTTTGCCGGTAATGGCGAGGCCATCTTTGTAATTGAGTGAACTATAGTCAATATCGACGGTAACATTGCCGTCAGGGAGATCACTCTCTGCTAAGGCGGTGATGTTGGCGCGGGTTTGTTTTTCGTGTTGTTCGAGGACAAGCGCGTTAAACATGGCATTCTCCCGGTTGGAATAAGTGAGCGGCCATACTAGGCCGAGCGAATAAGCGACCACTTGAGTTATATCAATCACTATGCGATTGCGAGTGGGGGTGACGCAAGCCAAAAAAAAGAGCGGTAAACACCGCTCTTTTTTCGTCACGAAGAAGGCATTACACGCGTTCGAACACGGTGGCAATCCCTTGACCCAAACCAATACACATGGTTGCCAACCCTAAGGTGGCATCTTGACGCTCCATTTGATGCAACAAGGTGGTCGAGATGCGAGCACCTGAACAGCCTAATGGGTGACCCAAGGCAATGGCGCCGCCATTGAGGTTGACCTTTTCATCGACTTTATCCATCAGGCCGAGATCTTTGACGCAAGGTAGTGATTGCGCGGCAAATGCTTCGTTCAGCTCAATAAGATCAATATCATCGATACTCAATCCAGCGCGTTTCAGTGCTTTTTGGGTGGCTGGCACTGGGCCATAACCCATAATTGATGGATCACAGCCGGCAACGCTCATCGCTCGAATACGTGCTCTAATAGGGAGCCCGAGTGATTTGGCTTTTTCTTCGCTCATCACTAGCATTGCTGATGCGCCATCTGATAGCGCTGATGAAGTACCCGCCGTGACTGTGCCCGTAACAGGGTCAAAGGCGGGGCGCAGGTTAGCCAAGCTTTCAACCGTGGTTTCTGGACGAATCACCTCATCATCTTCAACCAGAGTTAGTAGGCCGTTAGCATCATGGCCTTCGATAGGGGCTATCTCTTGTCTAAAACGCCCTTCTACCGTGGCTGCGTGAGCACGCGCATGAGAGCGAGCAGCAAACTCGTCTTGCATTTGGCGGCTAATACCATGCATACGACCAAGCATTTCTGCAGTAAGTCCCATCATGCCTGCTGCTTTTGCAACCGATTTAGACAAACCAGGATGGAAGTCGACCCCATGGTTCATCGGCACGTGTCCCATATGCTCCACGCCCCCAATCATGAAGGTGTCACCATCGCCCACCATGATTGCACGCGCTGCATCGTGTAGCGCTTGCATCGACGAACCACACAGGCGGTTGACGGTGGTAGCACCAACGGAGTGTGGGATCCCCGCTAATAAAGCGGCATTACGCGCAATATTAAAGCCTTGTTCTAGCGTTTGCTGGACACAGCCCCAATAAATATCTTCAATTGCGCTGCTTTCGACTGCTGGGTTGCGAGTCAGTAAGGATTTCATCAAGTGCGCCGATAAGTCCTCCGCGCGTACATTGCGAAATACACCGCCTTTAGAGCGGCCCATTGGTGTACGAATACAGTCAACGATCACTACATTGTTCATTGTTCTCTCCTTAACCTTAGGCTGATTGCGGTGCGTTGACCGGGGTCACATCAAAGTAAGCCTGTTTGTCGCCCGCACGACGTTTCATATCCGTTGGGACATGATACAAGGCGCCAAGATCAGAGAATTTGTCTGCCATTGCGACATAGTGATCAACACCCAGAGTATCAACATAACGGAAAGCACCACCGCGGAATGGCGGAAAACCAATGCCATAGACCAAGGCGATATCTGCTTCAGCAGGAGAGGCGATAATGTTTTCTTCGAGACAACGTGCCACTTCATTGACCATCGGCACCATCATACGAGCAATTATATCTTCATCACTGATATCTGACTGATTCCCCTCGATCACGGAGGCAAGTAACTCAGGTACGGCTTCATCAGCTTCTTTTTTCGGCTTCCCTTTTTTATCGATAGAGTAGCGATAGAAACCCTTGCCGTTCTTTTGACCGAAACGCTCGGCGTCGAACATCACATCAATCGCATCACGACCTGATTTACTCATGCGATCAGGAAAGCCTTCTGCCATCACCGCTTGCGCGTGGTGCGCGGTATCGATACCAACCACGTCGAGCAAGTAGGCAGGGCCCATTGGCCAGCCAAATTGCTTCTCCATAATCTTATCGATGCGTTGGAAATCCACACCGTCACGAAGAAGAAAGCTAAAGGCATGGAAATAGGGGAAGAGTACGCGGTTGACGAAAAACCCGGGACAGTCATTGACAACAACCGGTGATTTGCCCATTTTCGCTGCATAGGCAACCACACGGGCAATGGTTTCATCGGAGGTCTTTTCGCCTCGGATCACCTCGACCAACGGCATGCGGTGGACGGGGTTAAAGAAATGCATGCCACAGAAGTTTTCTGGGCGCGCCATTGACTTGGCCAACGTATTGATAGGAATGGTGGAGGTATTCGATGCAATTACCGCATCCGCACTCACTTGCTCTTCTACCTCTTTGAGAACACTGGCTTTGATTTTAGGGTTCTCTACCACAGCCTCAACAACTACATCGCTATGTTCAATGCCGGCATAGTGTAGACTTGGGGTGATTGACGACAGCACTTGGCCCATTTTAAAGCCATCGATACGACCGCGTTCGAGTTGCTTATTGAGTAGCTTGGTGGCCTCTTTCATGCCCAAATCTAGCGATGCTTGTGCAATGTCTTTCATCATTACAGGCACGCCTTTTAGGGCCGATTGGTAGGCGATGCCGCCGCCCATAATACCTGCACCTAGAACGGCACCACGCTGGGTATCTTTCCCTTGTTTAGCGGCTTTTTTCGCCTTGCCTTTGATTACTTGATCATTGAGGAAAATCCCGACTAAGGCTTGAGCAACGTCGGTTTTTGCCAGTTTGACGAAATAGCGATTTTCGACCTTGAGTGCCTCATCGCGTGTCATGCCGGCCGCCTCTTCAATGGCCGTCACGGCAGTCATGGGCGCTGGATAGTGCTTACCGGCTACCTGAGCCACCATGCCTTTAGCCATAGTAAAACTCATGGTGGCTTCTGTGCGGTTTAGCCCCAATGGTTGTTTTTTCTGCTGACGACGGCCTTGCCAATCAATTTTTTCATTGATGGCTTCAGTGAGCATATTGATTGCCGCGTCACGAAGGTTATCTACTTCAACGACGGCATCCACTAATCCTTCTTTGAGCGCTGCTGCTGCGCGTTTTTCTTTACCTGCAGTGATAATTTCCATCGCTGTATCGGCACCCACTAAACGCGGTAAGCGCACGGTGCCACCAAACCCAGGCATAATACCCAGTTTGGTTTCGGGGAGACCAATCCGTGCGTCAGAGCTTGCAACACGTAAATCGGTAGAAAGAATACACTCGCAGCCGCCCCCTAAGGCATGGCCGTTGACGGCGCTGATCGTCGGATAGGGGAGGTCTTCTAAACGATTGAAGATTGCGTTCGCGCGCGAAACCCAATCAGAGAGCTCTTGGTCGGGCTTGGCAAATAAACCGAGAAACTCGGTGATATCGGCGCCGACAATAAAGGCCGACTTTGCAGATGTGAGCATGAGCCCCTTTACATCTTCTCGGCCTGCTAAGGCGTCGAGGGCTCGGTCTAAGCTTTCTAGCGTCGACAGATCCAGTTTGTTGACAGAACCCTGGCTGTCCAGTGTCAGTTCTACAATGCCGTTTTCCAATGCACGAACTGAAAGGTTATCTCCTTGGTAGATCATGGTTTTTCTCCACGTTGGCCGTACCATCCTGGTTGAATACTGTTCTGGTTAGACCAGATGAGCTCTAGTGTGGATCATTGTTATAATAAATGACAACCAAAAGTTAAACGAATGTTTAAAATATGTGGTGTGGATTGTTTTTACTGCATGGGCGTCCCTGTAGAAGAAGCGGAGATATGATAAAGTGCAAGGTAGAAACTGAAGGATTATATCATTATGCCGATCACGCCTTATGCGGTTCCTGCAGAGACTGTCAGGCACGAGCTTGAAATAAAAAAGAGCCGATTTATCACCTATCTTGCTCACACACCGGGTGAGGCAGACGCGAAGCAGTTTATTCAATCTTTACGCAACGCTTACCCTGATGCGCGCCATCATTGTTGGGCCTTCGTCGCGGGAAGACCCGAATCATCGGTACAATGGGGCTGTGGTGACGATGGCGAGCCCGCAGGAACCGCAGGTAAACCAATGCTTGCGCAACTGTCGGGCGCAAAGGTCGGAGAGGTCTGTGCGGTGGTTGTCCGTTATTTCGGTGGGATCAAACTGGGTACCGGGGGCTTAGTGAAAGCATACGGTACCAGTGTGCAACAAGCGCTAAGCTTATTAACAACGCGTGAGGTTGCTGTCACGGTTCCTTACACAATAAGCTGTGAATATGCTCACATTGATACTATCGAGTTGCTACTAAAGCAGTACCATGGCATTCAGCTTGATGCAGCGTTCAGTCATAATGTGCAACTAGCTGTCCGTATTGATGCGCGATTCATCGAAGGTTTTCTCGATGCGCTAAAAAATCAAACTCGTGGGCAGGCACAAGCTTGCTCGACAGAACATCAATAATTAACGTCAGGCATTTAGCCTGCTTTACGTGTAACGATGAGACGGCAGTAAAAGGCTGTCGCTGATAAGAGGGCCACGTCAGGCTATGCAATTTCGTTCCATTACCCGCATCGTCGGACTTCTACTGGCCCTGTTCAGCATTACCATGCTCGCCCCTGCGCTGGTGGCTTTTATTTACCGTGACGGTGCTGGGCTCCCGTTTGTATTGACATTTTTCTTACTGCTTGCGGGGGGGGGATTGCTTTGGTTTCCAAACCGTGATTACCGGCATGAACTCAAAGCGCGCGATGGCTTTTTAATTGTCGTGCTGTTCTGGACGGTGATCGGCAGCGCAGGCTCTGTGCCGCTGATGTTGTCGGAACAGCCTGATTTATCGGTCAGTGAGGCGTTTTTTGAGTCCTTTTCGGGGTTAACGACGACAGGGGCGACCGTGATTGTTGGTCTGGATGAGTTGCCTAAGGCCATTTTATTTTATCGCCAGCTGCTTCAATGGCTGGGCGGAATGGGGATTATCGTCTTAGCGGTGGCGATTCTTCCCGTACTTGGCATCGGGGGCATGCAGCTTTATCGTGCAGAGATCCCTGGGCCGGTCAAAGATACCAAAATGACGCCCAGGATAGCCGAAACCGCGAAAGTCCTTTGGTACATTTATCTGACACTGACGGTCAGCTGCGCGTTAGCCTATTGGTTGGCCGGTATGTCAGCGTTTGATGCGATTGGGCATAGCTTTTCAACCGTTGCAATTGGCGGTTTTTCAACCCATGACGCAAGTATCGGTCACTTTGACAGTACGGCCGTAAACCTTATCACCGTGGTCTTCTTGTTGATATCTGCTTGCAACTTTTCGCTTCACTTTGCGGCATTTGCTAATAACGGGCTCAATCTAAAGTTTTATTTACGTGATCCCGAATTTCGCGCGTTTTTACTTATTCAACTTCTACTATGGCTGGTCGTCTTCACCATGCTTAGTGGCCATCAAGTCTATGACAGTTCCGCTGAAACTTTCACTCAAGCATTATTTCAGTCGGTATCTATTTCAACCACCGCAGGCTATACCACGACGACATTTGCTCATTGGCCGCTGTTTTTACCTGTTCTATTGTTATTCACTTCCTTTATCGGCGGGTGTGCAGGCTCAACAGGTGGGGGGATGAAAGTCATTCGTATCTTATTGCTTTCACTACAAGGTACGCGCGAGCTTAAGCGCTTAGTCCATCCCCGAGCAGTGTATACGATTAAGGTGGGCAACAAAGCCTTACGTCAACAAGTCGTCGACGCGGTATGGGGATTTTTCTCCGCCTATGCGTTGGTCTTTGTGATCTGTATGCTTGCGTTAATTGCAACCGGCATCGAAGAGCTGACCGCTTTTTCGGCTGTGGCGGCCACACTCAATAATCTCGGCCCAGGCTTGGGCGAAGTGGCTGCTCACTTTGGTGATATTAATGACACAGCGAAATGGGTACTGATCCTAGCGATGCTGTTTGGTCGTTTAGAGATATTCACATTACTGGTTTTATTTACCCCCACTTTTTGGCGTAGCTAAACAGGGGAAGGAGAAGCAATGAGCAACGCAACGCAGAAAGTGCTGCTGTTACACTCAAGTCGGGAAGGGCAAACTAAGAAGATTCTACATTATATAGAGAGTCAGCTTGGAGAACGTGCGCAGTGTGACGTGAGCGATCTCCATCAAGTGCCAACACTCGATCTTACCCAATATGATCGGGTGTTAATCGGAGCATCGATTCGTTATGGCCACTTCAATAAAAAGCTCTATCAATTTATCGATACGCACAGCGAACAGCTAAACCGAGTGAAAGCGGGCTTTTTTAGTGTCAATTTAACCGCGCGTAAACCTGGTAAAGATACCGCAGAAACGAGCGCCTATAGTCGTAAGTTTCTAGAAAAGTCGCCATGGACGCCTCAGTTGCATGGCGTGTTCGCCGGAGCCCTCTACTACCCGCGCTATAAATGGTTCGATCGTATGATGATTCGCTTTATTATGCATATTACCGGCGGCGAGACGGATACGAGTAAGGAAGTGGAATATACCGATTGGCAAAAAGTGAAAGCATTCACTGATCAATTTGCTCAGTTTTAGCCCATGGCGCTGATTCTTTGACCGAACGGCGGCTTTTTGCAAAAAAAGTCGCTTTTCCCTCTTGCTAAGGCGATCAACTTCTCTATAATGCGCCTCCATCGACACGGCACACAGGGCAAGCGCTCAGCGCCATGTTGAAGTAAAAAATCAAATAAAAATAAACGCTTGACGTGAGTTTTTAAAAGATTAAGATAGCTGTCCACTTAACGCCAAGCGTTAGGGGAGTCAAAAAGAGGTTTTATTTCCGGCCTGAGGGTTGAAAATAAAAGATAAAATTTCTTCTTGACTTTAACGGTAAGGCGCGTATCATACGCAGCCCTGACCAAGCGAAGCGCAGCTTCGCACAGTCAACGCTCTTTAACAATTTGACCTATGCAATCTGTGTGGGCACTCGTTGAGAATAGACAAAAAGATTTATTCGATGAACTGAGTGACCAATACGATATAACTTTTAGTTATTCGGCACAGTCAATTCGTTTGTCTCGCAAGAGACGAACAAAACAGTATTTATCGAGCCGTTTGTCTTTTCTTWGGAAARGCAAACACCAAAACTTTAATTGAAGAGTTTGATCATGGCTCAGATTGAACGCTGGCGGCAGGCCTAACACATGCAAGTCGAGCGGAAACGGCAGTATTGAAGCTTCGGTGGATGGACCAAAGGTGGCCTCTACATGTAAGCTATCGCGTTGGGATGGGCCCAGTTAGGATTAGCTAGTTGGTAAGGTAATGGCTTACCAAGGCRACGATCCTTAGCTGGTTTGAGAGGATGATCAGCCACACTGGGACTGAGACACGGCCCAGACTCCTACGGGAGGCAGCAGTGGGGAATATTGCACAATGGGGGAGACCCTGATGCAGCCATGCCGCGTGTGTGAAGAAGGCCTTCGGGTTGTAAAGCACTTTCAGCAGTGAGGAAGGTCGTGTACTTAATACGTGCACGGCTTGACGTTAGCTGCAGAAGAAGCACCGGCTAACTCCGTGCCAGCAGCCGCGGTAATACGGAGGGTGCGAGCGTTAATCGGAATTACTGGGCGTAAAGCGCATGCAGGCGGTTTGTTAAGTCAGATGTGAAAGCCCGGGGCTCAACCTCGGAACCGCATTTGAAACTGGCAGGCTAGAGTCTTGTAGAGGGGGGTAGAATTTCAGGTGTAGCGGTGAAATGCGTAGAGATCTGAAGGAATACCAGTGGCGAAGGCGGCCCCCTGGACAAAGACTGACGCTCAGATGCGAAAGCGTGGGTAGCAAACAGGATTAGATACCCTGGTAGTCCACGCCGTAAACGCTGTCTACTTGGAGGTTGAGGTTTTAGACTTTGGCTTTCGGCGCTAACGCATTAAGTAGACCGCCTGGGGAGTACGGCCGCAAGGTTAAAACTCAAATGAATTGACGGGGGCCCGCACAAGCGGTGGAGCATGTGGTTTAATTCGATGCAACGCGAAGAACCTTACCTACTCTTGACATCCAGCGAAGCCTTTAGAGATAGAGGYGTGCCTTCGGGAGCGCTGAGACAGGTGCTGCATGGCTGTCGTCAGCTCGTGTTGTGAAATGTTGGGTTAAGTCCCGCAACGAGCGCAACCCTTATCCTTGTTTGCCAGCACRTAATGGTGGGAACTCCAGGGAGACTGCCGGTGATAAACCGGAGGAAGGTGGGGACGACGTCAAGTCATCATGGCCCTTACGAGTAGGGCTACACACGTGCTACAATGGCAGATACAGAGGGCAGCGAGACAGCGATGTTTAGCGAATCCCTTAAAGTTTGTCGTAGTCCGGATTGGAGTCTGCAACTCGACTCCATGAAGTCGGAATCGCTAGTAATCGTGGATCAGAATGCCACGGTGAATACGTTCCCGGGCCTTGTACACACCGCCCGTCACACCATGGGAGTGGGCTGCACCAGAAGTAGATAGCTTAACCTTCGGGAGGGCGTTTACCACGGTGTGGTTCATGACTGGGGTGAAGTCGTAACAAGGTAGCCCTAGGGGAACCTGGGGCTGGATCACCTCCTTACTGACGCTATTCTTGCGAGTGTTCACACAGATTG